>CABRIC010000038.1 GCA_902470905.1 uncultured Collinsella sp.
GAGATAGCGTAGCGTCTCGTGGGCTCGGAGATGTGTATAAGAGACAGGCTCTGATTTTTGGGATGGATCTTCTCCGGCGACTGCCGACGGATCCATCCCATTTTTATGCGCTACCTACGAAGGCTGTCCCCAACGACTAATCACTGGGAACATCCCTAAATGACTAGGTATGGCTGCTGGGTTTAGGCTGTTAGATCGAGTTCGTAGAGGAAGCTTTCGCGCGGCATGTCGTGACGGCGCTCTTCGCGGTTGGCGCGGTGCGTGGCCGTGCGCTTAAAGCCGTGCAGCTCGTAGAACTTCCACGAGCAGTTGGAGTCGGTGTACAGGTGCGCCCTCGTCGCTCCAAGCGAGGACAGGTGCGAGACGGCGGCATCGAGCAGAACCGTGCCAACGCCCAGGCCATGGACATCGCGATCCACGGCAAGCAGCGTGACCTCGTTGTCGTGCGGCAACGGGCTGCTCTCGAGCAGGCGGTTGTTGGTTCGGATGGTTGCGCGCACAAACGAGAGATACTCGGCGCACGCATCGGGCTCTAGCTCACGCATCTGCGATAGCAGCGCGCGTTCGGTATCCATCCAATGCTCGTTGATAGTGGCGCCGGAGCTCTGTCCCGCACGCGCGAGCGAAATGCCACGCGCCTGACCGTCGATTACGGCAACCTGTGAAAACGTCGACGACGAAAGGCAATAGGCGAGGTCGCACGCGGCCTCAAGGCGGTTGTACTCATCGTTATCCGAATTGTTATGCCAAAGCTGCTGCAGAATCAGCGCGATGGCGTCGAAGTCTTCGGTATCAAACGGTCGGTAGAGAACCCGCGAGACCATGGTGCCTCTTTCTTTTGCGGATGCATATCGAGCACAGTTCTACCACGCCATTGGCATCTAATTATGGTGCCCCTGTGTTCCATGAACTCACCGTGCCCGGTGCCATGCCCATCCCCTCCGCTCGCAAACTTTTTCTGCACATGCGCCCGTTGCGGGGTGCATCGATGCGCTCGATGCGCTACATTAAATCAGTATTTTCAATGCCGCTGCGCGAGCGCTGCAGATCGACGTATCACCGACTCACAGAGCACGGCGGCGTACCAGACAGGAGGACTGCATGGGATCTGATGTGAAGATCGCACGCGCGTTGATCTCGGTTACCGATAAGACGGGCGTCGTCGATTTCGCACGGACGCTGGTTGACGACTTTGGCGTCGAGATCATCTCTACGGGCGGCACGGCTCGTGCCATCGAGGACGCGGGCATTCCCGTAACCCCCATCGAGGAGTTCACGGGCTATCCCGAGATGATGGACGGCCGCGTTAAGACCCTGCACCCCAAGGTTCATGGCGCGCTGCTGGCCCGCCGCGATTCCGAGCAGCACATGCAGGAGGCGGCTCAGCACGGCATTAAGTTGATCGACCTGGTCGTCGTCAACCTGTACGAGTTCGAGAAGACCGTTGCCAACCCCGAGGTCACCTTCGCGGACGCTATCGAGCACATCGACATCGGTGGCCCCTCTATGCTGCGCTCTGCTGCCAAGAACGCCGCGAGCGTTACCGTCATCTCCGACCCGGCCGACTATGATGCCGTCCTGGCCGAGATGCACGAGACCGGTGGCTGCACCACGCTTTCCACCCGTCGTCGCCTGCAGGTGAAGGTCTACCAGACCACCGCCGCCTACGACACGGCTATCTCCCGTTGGCTTGCCGCCCAGGCAAGCGACGTGGCGGACACCTCTGCCAAGCTCGAGATCTCGCTGGAGAAGGTCGACGACCTGCGCTATGGCGAGAATCCTCAGCAGAAGGCTACGGTCTACCGCTTTGCCGAGGGCTGCGAGAACACCGCGAGCTCGCAGTTCCCGCTCGTGGGCTCCGAGCAGATCCAGGGCAAGCCGCTCAGCTACAACAACTATCTGGATGCCGACGCCGCCTGGAACCTGGTCCGCGAGTTCGACGAGCCGGCCTGCGTAATCCTCAAGCACCAGAACCCCTGCGGTTCCGCCGTTGCCGAGGACATTACGGCCGCCTACGACCGCGCCTTCGCCTGCGATCCCAAGAGCGCCTTTGGCGGCATCATCGCCTGCAACCGCGAGGTTCCCTATGAGCTGGTCGAGCACTTTGCCGATCAGAACAAGCAGTTCGTCGAGGTTATCATCGCCCCGAGCTACACCGACGAGGCGCTCGAGCGCATGGCCAAGCGCCCCAACCTACGCGTGTTGGCAACCGGCGGCGTGGACCACGGCGCCCAGGTGGAGCTGCGCTCCGTCGACGGCGGTATGCTGGTGCAGGAGGTCGACCACGTGACCGAGGATCCCGCGACCTTTACGTTCCCCACCGACCGCAAGCCCACCGATGCCGAGATGGCCGAGCTCGAGTTTGCCTGGAAGGTCTGCAAGGGCGTTAAGTCCAACGCCATCCTGGTCTCCAAGGGCAAGGCCGGCATTGGCATGGGCCCCGGTCAGCCTAACCGGGTGGATTCTGCGCTGCTGGCCTGCGAGCGCGCCGAGGACTTCTGCGAGCGCGAGGGCGTGGAGAAGGGCGGCTTTGCCTGCGCAAGCGACGCATTCTTCCCGTTCCGCGACAACGTCGACGTGCTTGCCGAGCACGGTGTGACTTGCATCATCCAGCCCGGCGGCTCCAAGCGCGACGACGAGAGCATCCAGGCCTGCAACGAGCACAATATTGCTATGGTCTTTACCGGCGCCCGCCACTTTAGGCACTAAGTTTCGCCCCGGAACAAAATAATCTCTGCAAAAGACGGCTGCTCCGTTTGGAGGGCCGTCTTTTTGGTATAAGAGGACGGAATGACTAACACGAAAGGTACAACCATGCCCCAGATTGATGATGCCGAGCTGTTTGGCAATGCCGAGGATCAGCGTGCGTACGAGGACTTTTGCGCCAATCAGGAGGCGGTCGAGAAGTTTACGCTCGACAAGCCCGCGCTTGTCTGCCGTTGGCGCATGTCCAACAAAAAGGTGCCCATGCTCAACCGCCACATTCGCGCACTGTCCGAGCGCCTGGTGCAGGGCGAGCCGCTTACCCATAACATGCTCAGCTGGGCTAAACAGCACGTTGAGTGGTCGCTTGCCGAGGGCGATTACACGGCACGCGACGGCGTACTCATGCTGGTGATCGACGTCAATGGCAACGCCGCCATGACGGTGGGCGAGTACGAGCCGCTGGCCGATACGTCGGCTAAGGCGCTACGTGCCCGCTCCGCCGAGGCCCGCTCCGAGGCCGACGAAACCGGCGTGGCGCCCGAGCTGCTCGCCGCCGTCGATAACGGCGAGCTGGCCTTTGTGGCGCCGGCGGACGAGTGCCTGTGCGGCACGGCGACGCTCATCGAGCAGCTGGCCCAGACCAAGGGCATCCCGGTCACGCGCGTAGACATTCCCGCGCAGCTCAAGGGTGCGCTGTTTCTGGTGAGCGACGAGCACGGTGTGGTTGCCGCCGCCGACTCCGACGCCGCCGACTCCGACGCCGCCACGGTCGCCTTCTTCGCCGAAGGCTACGAAAAGCTCCGTGCCCGCCGCTCCTAATCTCAAGGCGGGGTGAGCTTACTGAAGCGAGCGAGCGCGTTCGATGGCGTAGGCGAGCGACAGCTGCTCCATCTCCGGGGCACATTTGTAGTTCAGTCCGGTGAGAGCTGTCACCTTATCGAGGCGATATCGAATCGTGTTCGGGTGCTGGTTAGTCTGCTTGGCGGTTTGCTCGATACGTCGGTCGTTCTCGATGAATGCGGCGAGCGTGGATTCCAGCTCACTGCCATGCTCACTGTCGTGCTCGCGTATCGGCGAGAGAATCGCCTCCGAGAACGATCGCATCTCCGGGGTTTCCGCAAAAGGCATCACGGTTTTCAGGATGCCGAGCTGCGTATAGCGGACGGGACCCTCGGCTCGTTGACAAGATAGGCGCTGTGCGTAAATCGCCTGCGAGATCGCCTGCGCCACCGCCTCGTCTCCAAACAGAATATCGCTGATGCCGAGCCCTTCCGCTCCGCCATCGATGCCGCTAGCCTCGATGAGCTCCGTGAGCGCCTGCACGATTCGCTCCACATCGAGCGTCTGCTCCGAGTCGCTTGTCGCTACGAATAACAAACCTCCGTCATAGGGTGCCAGCATATTGTGGCATCCGGCGAGGGTCGATTTTGCACAGAGACGTTCGATTTGCAAAAACGTACGCGGGTCGAGGGGATCTGCAAACGATGCGAACAGGGCGACCGCTTCGTCCAGAAATGACGGGTTGAGGCTTCGGATGCGTCGGCAGATGGACTCGGGCGATGCGTCTGTCCTCAGGGCATCGATCTCGCGCTGTGCGAAGTCGATGGACGCGAGCTGCTCGATATGCCGTTTGACCTCATAGATGACGCTGTCAAAGAACAGTGAGTCGTCGGTCGTGAGAAAGACCGGGTAGTGCCGCGCGTTGGCGTAGCGGATGGCTTGGTCGGGAATCGGGATGTGCAGGACGTTTTTGATGATGAGACCGCTCGTTCCCTTGGCGACGAGGTACTTCACGGCTTCAGTGATGAGGTACGGGTCGTCCTTCGCATAGAGGAAAGTGCTGAGGATGATCTCGTCTGAGCTGAAGTTGACGCGCTGGTACTTGTTCTTGAGGCCGGGCATAAGTTCATAATCGAGGATCCCGACGCCAGAGACGGCACGCGAGACGCCATCGCTGCCGGCGATTAGACGGACCGACCCCTCATATTCCCGTGAGAAGTCCGAGATGGTGTATAGCATTAGCATCACCTTGTAAATCATTACAATAAGTACCTGTACAAATAGGATAATCGCATATCCGTATGCCTTTGATGCGATAAATAGTTCGAATACCTGCTGATAGAACGAAAAATCAGATCGAGAATCGTTGTAGATTCCAACAAGAAATGATCCTTGGCGGCATCGTTACTAAACCGTACAGTGAAGCAACGTAAAGCTTTCGCTGAGAGGAGCGATGATGGGGCAGATGGTGGTGCTTTCGGCCGAGGAAGTTTCCAAGGTGCTGACGATCGAGGATGCAATCGCTGCCGTGGAGGAGGCATATCGCCAGAAGGCAACGGGCAAGGGTGTTGCGTGGCCGATGGTATATGAGCAGTTCGAACCCGGCGTGGCCGATATGGATATCCGCTCGGGCGAGTTGGCGGGAAGCGGCCTCTTCGGCCTCAAGCTCACTGCTTGGTTCTCTCAGAATTCCAAAAAGGGGCTGCCCGAGATCTTTGGCACCACGCTGCTGTGCGACAACGCGACGGGAGAGCCGTTGGCGCTGCTCAATGCCTCCGCCGTCACTGGACTTCGCACCGGTGCCGCCGCTGCGCTCGGTGCCAAGTGGCTGGCTCGGGCGGATGCGTCCAAACTGCTTGTTGCGGGTGCCGGCCATATGAGCACCTATATGGTGGCGGGCGTGCTCGCCGCCTGTCCCAAAGTGAGTGAGGTCAAGGTGTGGGAGCCGGTTTCCGATGCCGCGCCCGAGGCCCGCGTCGAGCGCATGCGAGACGAGGTCGCCCATATCTTGGGCGCCTGCGAGCATGTTCGCGAGGCATCTACCTATTCCATCGAGGCGACGGCCGACGGCCAAGGTGCCGCGGCAGAGGCCGACATCATCGTGACGATCACGCCGGCGACCAAGCCCATCATCCCCGATGCATGGGTGCGTCCTGGTACGCATATCTCCTGCGTCGGTGCCGACATGCCCGGCAAGCAGGAGCTCGCCTCGGCGCTTGTCGCCCGTGTCGCTGTTTACGTCGACGACCGCGAGCAATCGGTCACGTCCGGTGAGCTGGAGATTCCGGTTGCCGAGGGTGTCATCACGCCCGAGGACATCAGAGCGGAGCTCGGCGAAGTCATCGCCGGCACGGCTACGGGGCGTTCGGATGACGAGCAGGTGACGGTGTTCGATACGTCGGGCATCGCCGTTCAGGACCTTTCGGCATCGAAAATCGCCTACGACCGCGCCATCGAGGCGGGGCTGGGCACCGTGGTGGAACTGTAAGAAAGTCAAGGAAAGGAAACGACAATGCAGATCAAGGATTTCGCCGTCGAGCAGTGGATGAACGAGTGGGAGACCAAGTGCACCCACAACGTTGCGGAGACGTGCGTCTACTCCCTCACGCTCGACCAGCTGTTCGAGCTTACGGACACCGACAAGAAGGCGTGGCTCGATAGCCTGTGCTCGCGCCGATTCACCTACGGAGACATCGAGGGGCAGCCCGGCTTCCTCGAGGGGGTCGCGCGTCTCTATAAGACGGTCGAGCCCGGGCATATCGTGCCCACGCACGGCGCGACCGGTGCCAACTCCCTGGTTATTTCCACGCTCGTCGAACCGGGCGATCACGTAGTCTCCGTCAAGCCCACCTACCAGCAGCTTTACTCGATTCCCGAGATGTGCGGCGCGAAGGTCGATATTCTTCAGCTCGACCGCAAGAACGGCTGCCACGTCGACGTCGACGCGCTCGATGCTCTGGTGACCGACGATACCAAGCTCATCTGCATCAATAATCCGGACAACCCCACGGGCGCCCTGCTCGACACCGATACGCTCAAGGCGATTGTCGAGGTCGCACGCAAACACGACGCGTGGGTGCTCTGCGACGAGGTCTACCGCCTGCTTACTCAGACGGATGAGTACTCCGAGTCCGTGATCGACCTGTACGACAAGGCCATCGTTACCGCATCCATGTCCAAGGTCTGGTCGTTCGCCGGCCTGCGTCTGGGCTGGGCGGTCACCAAGAGCCCGGAGCTCCGTCGCGCGCTGCTCTCGCATCGCGACTACAACCTGATTTCCGCCGGCATATTCAGCGAGTCGGTGGCGGAGCTGATTCTGGGCAACGCTTCCGTGATCCTTGAGCGCAGCCGTCGCATCGTCCGTCAGAACCTTGCTGTTCTGGAGAAGTGGGTCGAGAGCGAGCCGCACCTGTCGTTCGTTAAGCCCGAGGCGGGTACCACCGCGCTCGTGTATTACGACTACGACATCGACTCCAGGACGTTCTGCATCGACATGATTAAGAAGTCCGGCGCGCTCGTCACCCCGGGCGATTGCTTCGAGGAGCCCAAGAGTATGCGCATCGGCTATGCATACTCCGATAACACCGACGACCTGCAGAAGGGCCTGGATGCCATCTCTGCGTACATGCGTACGCTCGAGTAGAGACTCGAGGCCGAAGTGATGGGGCCGATCGGGTTAGGCCCGAGGGTCCCTCTTTTCTCTCAAGGCTACCGAACACTTTTGTCATATTAGGTGCCCACGGGGTCGTATCGCTGCGACGCTGTGGGCATAATGGTGTGAAAGGTGCAAGTTACGCGAAATGGGAGGACACATGGCGCTGATCTATGTCGTTGAGGACGACGAGCCCATTCGTCGTGAGCTTATCGACATCCTTGCCCGCGCCGGGTTTGAAATCGAGGCCTGCGAATCGTTCGAGCACGTTTCGCGCGATATTCTCGCCGCCGCGCCCGACCTGGTGCTGCTCGACCTCACGCTCCCTGTCAAAGACGGCCAGCACATCTGCCATGAGGTCCGTCGCGAATCCGAGGTTCCCATCATCGTTCTCACGTCGCGCACGACCGAGATCGACGAGGTCATGGCCATGACGCTCGGCGCGGACGACTTTGTTCCCAAGCCCTACAGCGCGCGCGTGCTCGTGGCGCGCATCAACGCGCTGCTGCGTCGCACCACGGCGGCAGGCGAGCGCAGCACACTTGTCCACAAGGGGCTGGAGCTCGACCTCGCTCGCTCCATGGTCATCAACATGCAAACCGGCACCAGTACCGAGCTCACCAAAAACGAGCTGCGTATCCTCTCGCTGCTTCTGAGCCGCGCGGGCAAGATCGTTTCGCGCTCGGCCATCATGCAGGACCTGTGGGACTCCGACGCCTTCGTGGACGACAATACGCTCACCGTCAACATCAACCGCCTGCGCACCACGCTCGAAAAAATCGGCATCAAGGGGTATTTGACCACGCATCGCGGCCAAGGCTATTCGGTCTAGGGGCCGGTTATGTCGTTTGCCAAATTCTTCAAAGATGCGCTGCTTCCCGTCGCCGTGTGGACGTGCGGCGTGCTGCTGAGCTGCTTTGTGCTGACGGTCGCCGGCGCACCCGTTTCTATCGTGGTCGTGGCGGTCGGCGTGTCCTATATCTTTGGTATGCTCGGCATCGTGATCGAGTACGCGCGCCGTCGTCGTTTTCTGCGCCAGCTGGAGCGTGCGGCAGAGGAGCTCGAGAGTCCCGCATGGGTGCAGGAGATGGTGCAATGTCCGACCTATGCCGAGGGCGAGCTCGAGTACGAGGTCTTGCGCCGGGTGGGCAAGGCGGCATGCGATGAGGTGGCGGAAGGCCGGCGCCAGACCGATGACTACCGCGACTATATCGAGAGCTGGGTCCACGAGGCCAAGCTGCCCCTGGCGGCGGCTCACCTGATTTTGGAAAACCTGGACAGCAGCGAAGACGACCTGTCGCGCGTGGATGACCTGGGTCGCGAGCTGGCTCGCGTGGAGCGCTATATCGATCAAGCGCTGTATTACGCGCGCTCGGAAGTCGTGGAGCGCGACTACCTGATTCGCCGCTGGGATCTCAAGACCTTGGTGACAGGCGCGATTAAAGCCAACGCGCGCGAGCTTATCGCGGCGCACGTGGCTCCGGTGTGCGAGAACCTCGACTTTGAGGTCTTTACCGACGAGAAATGGCTCGAGTTTATTCTGGGCCAGCTCATTCAGAACAGCATTAAATATGCGCGTGAGGACGGCGCAAAGATCGTGTTTTCGGGTGCGTTGCTGGACGAGGGTCTGGCGAGCGAGCGCATCGAGCTTACCGTCGCGGACAACGGCTGCGGCGTGTGTGCGGCAGACCTGCCGCGCGTGTTCGAGAAGGGCTTTACCGGCGACAACGGCCGCACCACCAAGCGTGCAACGGGCATCGGTCTCTATCTGGTGGCGCGCCTGTGCTCCAAGATGGGCATCGACGTCACCGCAGCATCCGAGCCCGGCGAAGGCTTCGTCGTAACATTCGCCTTCTCAACCAACAAGTTCCAATACTTCGAGTAACGCACACGGCAAACGCCCGTCCAAACAAAACGTGCCGCCCCAAACGGGGCGGCACACCATTTTTCCATCAGCCAACTCGCTGAAGTACGGTGACGAAGGCGCAAGGCCGGGAGGGGTTATCTAAGCCGACATCCCGCAGCCGCGAAGCGGCGAGGACGTCGGCGTGATAACCCCGCAGGCCTTGCGCCGGCGGGAAGGAACCTACTTCACGACCAAGATGTCGCAGTCCGTATTGCGTAGCAGGAACGTCGAAATCGAGCCCAGGAGCGCATACTTGATCGAGGACAGGCCGCGTGCGCCGCAGAGCACCAGGTCGGGCTTAACCACGTCGAGCATCTCGTCCTTGAGCGTCTCGCGAATGCGGCCGGCGCGAATCATGACCTCGACCTCGGGAATGTCGGGATTGGCCTTGGCCTCTTCGAGCTGCTTGGCGATGGAGTTCTTAAATGCCTCCTCTAGGCCGTTGACCAGATCGACCGGATAGGAACCGGCGCTCTCGAGCGCCGTGGAATCGATAACGTGGCCGATAATCAGCTTGGCGCCGTTGTTCGCGGCGACCTTGATGGCGCGTGCGAGCACAAAATCCTGCTGCTCAGTACCGTCGAGTGAAACAAATACCTTGGTGTAGCCCTCGTTCATGGTTTCCTCCTTGGTCTATCGCACGGGCGCGGGGCTCGTGCGTCGGGCGGGCGCGGGCGCGTTGGCCGCCGGACACTTTATCTTGTTGCAGTTATACCCAAGGATTTCGGTTTGACCGCTCGCAATTCTGTGAACGGACGAGTTTTTTGGTAAGGGTAGGCGCAGGCGCGCCGCCAACGGTTGATAATGGGACATCGCCCGCACCGTCCGCAGAACAATATCGGCGGGTGTCTAACGAGGGGGTCCCTTTGGATATTATCGAGCTTCTAAAATCTGCCTTCATGGGCCTGGTCGAGGGCATCACCGAATGGCTGCCTGTTTCGTCGACCGGTCACATGATCTTGGTGGACGAGTTCGTCAAGATGAACGTGAGCGAGACGTTCTGGAATATGTTCCTGGTCGTGATTCAGCTCGGGGCCATTCTGGCCGTCTGTGTGCTGTTCTTCCATGAGCTCAATCCGTTCTCGCCCAGCAAGGGCAAGGAGGGCCGTCGCGACACCTGGGTGCTGTGGGGCAAGATTGTGCTCGGCTGCATTCCCGCCGCGGCGATCGGTCTGCCGCTCAACGACTGGATGGAGGAGCATTTCTACAATGCTCCCGTCGTGGCGCTGGCGCTTATTGTGTACGGCGTGCTGTTTATCGCGATCGAGAACTGGCGCGCGAGCAAGCGCGAGGAAATGGCCGTTGCCGGTTCGTTTGGTTCGCGTGCTGTGGTGTCGGGTGGACGTCCCGCCGGTGCGCACTTTGCGGCGCCCGCCGCGGCTACCGCTGAGGATGAGGACGATGACGAGAATCTGGACTTTGGCTCCATCGCCACGCTCGAGGACCTGAGCTGGAAGACTGCGCTGGGTATCGGCTGCTTCCAGGTGCTTTCGCTGGTGCCTGGAACGTCTCGCTCCGGTTCTACTATCATCGGCGGCCTGCTTTTGGGCTGCACGCGTTCGGTGGCCTCCAAGTTTACGTTCTTCCTAGCCATCCCTGTCATGTTTGGCGCGAGTGCGCTCAAGCTGGTCAAGTATTTCATCAAGGGCGGTACGTTCGGCGCCAACGAGGTCGCTATCTTG
Organism: uncultured Collinsella sp.; assembly: GCA_902470905.1. GTDB lineage: Bacteria > Actinomycetota > Coriobacteriia > Coriobacteriales > Coriobacteriaceae > Collinsella. The sequence goes on from CABRIC010000038.1 coordinate 10,727, forward strand.
GGCGTGGGCTGCGTTGTGGCCTTTGTGGTTTCGCTCATCGCCATCAAGTGGCTTATGGGCTTCGTGCGCCGTCACGACTTTAAGTGCTTCGGTGTTTACCGCATCATCCTGGGCATCGTAGTGCTCGCATATTTCTTCGTTCTGGAGCCGATGCTCGGCCTCTAACTTAGTCGACGCTGCGCGGCAGCCGGGGCGACAACTTGTCATTCAAAGGGGGTGGCATGACCAAAAGGTCTATGCTGCCCCCTTTTTCATGCCAATTTGTTCGCCCTGGCCGCCGCTCGCTGCTGCTGTCATGACGTCGGCGGTTTCGTGATTGTCAATAGATTGGTGCAGGCTAACCTGACCCCATTGCGCCAAATCCGCTGGGGCGGGCCTGACGGTGGCGCACGGAGTCGTGGTGTGATTTGCGTCGGTGTCCGCGCGGCTCGGTATACTGGTACGGCTCAAACTATGGCGCTGCCCGCAGGCGCGCCGTCCGTCAGATGAGGAGTCGCCCATGACCCAGCCCTTGCCCTGGGAAAAGAACACCGCGGTACCCGTGCCGCCCGCGCCGGAACCCGTGCCGCTCGATGCGTACACCGCCCCCGCCGCGCCGGAGCCCGAGCTCGTTCCGCTTGACATCTACGACGCTCCCGCGCCGGCACCCAAGCCTGCCAAGCCGCTCGTCGACATCGACAGCCTTAATCCCGCTCAGCGCGAGGCGGTCCTGACCACCGAGGGCCCGCTGCTGGTGCTCGCCGGCGCCGGCTCGGGCAAGACCCGCGTCTTGACCTTCCGTATCGCACATATGCTCGGCGACCTGGGCGTTAAGCCCTGGCAGATCCTTGCCATCACGTTTACCAACAAGGCCGCGGCCGAGATGCGTGAGCGTCTGGCGGCACTCATTCCCAGCGGCACCCGTGGCATGTGGGTATGCACCTTCCATGCCATGTGCGTGCGTATGCTGCGCGAGGACGCCGACCTGCTGGGATACACCGGTCAGTTCACCATCTACGATGACGATGACTCAAAGCGCATGGTGCGCGACATTATGCAGGCGCTCGGCATCGAGCAAAAGCAGTTCCCCATCAACATGATCCGCAGCAAGATCAGCTCGGCCAAAAACGCCATGATCGGCCCCGAGGACATGCTCAAGAGCGCCGATAGCCCCAACGACAAAAAGGCCGCGCAGGTCTACCTAGAGCTGGAGCGCCGCCTGCGCGCCGCCAATGCGATGGACTTCGACGACCTGCTCGTGCGCGCGCTCGAGCTGCTGCGCACCCGTCCCGAGGTGCTCGATAAGTACCAAGAGCGCTTCCGCTACATTAGCGTCGACGAGTATCAGGACACCAACCACGTCCAGTACGAGATCGCCAACCTGCTGGCCGCCAAGTACCAAAACCTCATGGTCGTAGGCGACGATGACCAGTCCATTTATAGCTGGCGTGGCGCCGACATCACCAACATCTTGGACTTTGAGAAGGACTTTAAAAACTGCAAGACCGTCAAGCTGGAGCAGAACTATCGTTCCACGGGTCACATCCTGAGCGCCGCCAACGCCGTGGTGCGCCACAACTCGCAGCGCAAGGACAAGCGCCTGTTTACGGCCGAGGGCGATGGCGAGAAGATCCAGGCCTTCCAGGCGAGCGATGAGCGCGACGAGGGCCGCTGGATTGCCGGCGAGATCGAAAAGCTGCACTCCAAGGGCACGAGCTACGACGATATTGCTGTGTTCTACCGCACCAACGCCCAGTCGCGTATCCTCGAAGATATGTTCCTGCGCGCAGGCGTGCCCTACAAGATTGTGGGCGGCACGCGATTCTTCGATCGTGCCGAGATCCGCGACGTCATGGCCTACCTCAAGATGATCGTGAACCCGGCAGACGAGATGAGCGTCAAGCGCGTCATCAACACGCCGCGCCGCGGCATCGGCTCCACCTCGATCCAAAAGATTGAGCAGCTGGCGCGCGACAACCGTTGCTCGTTCTTCCAGGCTTGCGAGATCGCGTGCGCCGAAACCGGCATGTTTAGCGCCAAGGTGCGCAATGGCCTGTCGAGCTTTGTGTCGCTGGTGCGCGAGGGTCGCCGCATGGACGGCGAGCTCAAGGACGTTGTCGAGATGATTGTCGATAAGACGGGCCTGCTGCAGGCTTTCCGCGCCGAGGGCACCATGGAGTCCGAGAGCCGCGCCGAGAACATCCAGGAATTCCTGGGTGTCGCTGCCGAATTTGAGGAGACGCACGAGGATATCGAAGGTACGCTCGAGAGCTTGGAAGAGCTGCGCGCTGCCGGTGTTGCCGATGTGCCTGTCAGCGCCGAGCCCGAGCCCGTCGTGGTGAGCGCGCCTGCGCCCGAACCGGGGCCGTCTGCCCCGGTATCCTCGTTTGAGGCGCTCGTTGGTGCGCGTGACGCCGCGGGCTCCAATCCGCTCGATAGCTTGGCCGCTCCGGCGCTGTCTCCGCAGGATGCCCTGGCCGCCGCCATCGCGGGCAACGCGTATGCCGTGCCAACAGAGTTGCCGGCGGGTGCCGTGCATGCCGACGAGATCGAGCGCACCTACGGTCCGCTCACCTGCAAGGCGCTGCCGGCGCTCATGGAGTGGCTGGCCTTGCGCTCCGACTTGGATTCCCTGGCCGGCGAGACGCATGCCATCACCATGATGACCATCCACTCCGCCAAGGGCCTGGAGTTCCCGGCGGTGTTCGTGGCCGGCATGGAGGAGGGTATCTTCCCGCACGTGCACGACTTTGGCGGCGGCGATGACCCGGGCAAGCTCGAGGAGGAGCGTCGCCTGGCCTACGTCGCCATCACGCGCGCCCGTAAGCGCCTGTTCTTGACCTATGCGGCCACGCGTCGCACCTACGGCTCGACCTCTGCCAACCCGCGCTCGCGCTTCCTCAACGAGATTCCGTTTGAGGATATCGAGTTTAGCGGCATCGGTTCTGCCGGTTTTGAGGGCACGGGCTGGGAGAAACGCGGCGACCGTCACGGCACCTTTGGCTCGGGCATGGGCTCGGATATGTACGGCGGCAAGGTGTTTGGTTCGCATACGCGCTCGACCGGCGGTTCCGGTTCGCGCGGTGGATCGAGTTTTGACGATTTCTTTGGCGGCAGCAGCTACGGGACCGAGCGCCATCGTGGGGTCTCGCCCGACGCCGGCCGTGTTGCCTCGACCTTTGGTTCGGGTGCGCCGCGAGCCAAAAAGCCGTCATCTAAGGTGTCGCCGACAGTGGAGCGCAAGGTCGATCGCGCTAGCGCGTCGCAGGACTTTGCCGCAGGCGATACCGTGAGCCACAAGACCTTTGGCACGGGTACCGTGATCTCGGTCGCCGGAGACATGATCGAGGTTCAATTCGAAAAGACCGGCCAGACCAAAAAGCTTATGAAGGGCTTTGCTCCGATCGTCAAGCTGTCGTGATCCCGGCGGACCTGGGCGGGCGTATGGGGCAACATCGCCTGCTCGGACAGTCCTGCGCAAGACGGAGGCCACATTAAGTGGCCTCCTTTGCGTGCGGAACTCGCGATCGATGTTGCCCCATGCGCCCGCCCAGGTCCTTAGATAACGTTGCTTGCAAACGTCGCTCTGCTCGTTCGCTTTTTGATCTGGAGAGCCGGGTGGGCTGATATATATGGACAAGGGGCTCCCCCGTTGGTGGACGGGGGAGCCCCTTGTTTCGTTTTGGTTGTTGTTGTGACCTAGAGGTGGCTGATGATCAGTTCCATCTTGCCTTCGAGGTCGATGGAGCTGACGGTGCTCGGGGCCAGCAGGTGGCTTCCCTTGTGGACGGGGTCGCCGCAGACGGTGCCTTCGCCGTCGATGACCGACAGACACATGAAGGGCCAGCGCTGCTCCAAGGTCTTGCTGCCGTCGACGCGCACGCGATCGACGGTGTAGCAGGGGTTGGACTCGAGCTTGGTTACGCCATCGACCTCGGGCGCGGTCACCGTGCCGTCGGTCGGAGCCTGAGCATCAAAGTCGATGCATTCGAGGCTCTGCTCAATGTGCAGTGGGCGCAGCTTGCCGTCGGTGCCGGGGCGGTCGTAGTCGTACAGGCGATATGTCACGTCGCTCGACTGCTGCGTCTCCAGAATCAGCGTGCCGGTCTTGATGGCGTGAACGGTGCCGGAGTCGATCTGGAAAAAGTCTCCCTTGTGAATCGGCAGCACGTTGAGCATCTCGTCCCAACGGCCCTCTTCGATCATCTGTGCGGCCTCGGCGCGGTCGTGCGCGCGCTGGCCGACGATGATCGTGGCGCCGGGCTCGCAGTCCAGCACATACCAGCACTCGGTTTTGCCCAGGCTGCCGTTCTCGTGCTTGGCGGCGTACTCGTCGTTGGGATGAATCTGGATTGAAAGGTCGTCCTTGGCATCCAGAATCTTAATGAGCAGCGGGAACTCCTTGCCCTCGCAATTGCCAAAGAGCTCGCGGTGCTCGGCCCACAGCCACGACAGCGTGTGACCGGCATACGGGCCCTCCGCAATCTGGCAGTCACCGTTGGGATGGGCCGAGATGGCCCAGCACTCACCGATGGGACCTTCGGGAATGTCGTAACCAAATACGGTTTCGAGCTGGCGGCCGCCCCAGATCTTCTCGTGAAAGATCGGCGTCAGTTTAATCAAATCGGACATGTTCATACCCCCATTGTGTTGCGCGGGCGCTGCACAAAACAGCTCAAAGCGAGCGCCCGGATGACTACAAAAACCTATGCCAACGTTACGTTGTGCAACTCAAAGCGGTCGCCAACGTTGCGCGAGACCGAATACTCAAAGGCGGCGCCGCTGTCCAAAAAGCCAATCTGGGTGAGCTCGAGCAGGGGAGAGCCAAGTTTGGTGTCCAGACGCTCGGCTTCTTCCTCGGTTGCTGCCACGGCGCGAATGGTACGGTGGAAGCTCGAAATCTTCAGCCCACATTGCTCGCGGATGAAGCGGTAGACCGATCCGTACAGGTCCTTCTTTTTAAGGCCTGGAATCAGCTCGAGGGGCATGTAGGTGTACTCGATAACGATGGGCTTCTCATCGGCCTGACGCACGCGCACGACGTGATAGGCAAAGTCATCCTCGGCAATTCCCAGCTGGGCTGCGATGTCCGCTGGTGGATTAACGATCGAGAAATCGTAGACCACCGAGGTCACCTTCTCCCCGCGATGCTCGTACGAAAAGCCTTGGGCGCGGTCGTTCTTGCCTTGGAAAAACACCTGGCCGGGAAGCCCCGCCGCGTCCTTGACGTAGGTGCCCGATCCGCGCCGGCTGGTGATCAAGCCCTCCTCGGTAATCTGCTCAATCGCACGTTTGACGGTGATCTTAGAAACGCTATACAGCTCGCAAAACTCTACGACGGTGGGAAGCTTGTCGCCCGGTTTAAGTGCGCCGTCCTCGATGCTTCGACGAATGTCTGCAGCTATCGCCTCGTATTTGGGAATCATGGAACCTCCTTTCCAACTTGATTGAGAATAAAAGAAAGTATAGTCAACACCTAAGTATCTCTATTGAGTTATTGAAAAGTTCGAGAAAGATAAAATTAAAAGTCGCCCCGCTTGTAAAATTAGAGCGTTTTAAATGATAAACATCTGAGTAGTGTCGTGTTGAGAAATGATCGGTCCGAGGACGGGGCCGAACCGATATAACACCCAGCGAACCGAATCTCGTACTCTGCGCTTCCCCAGATAAAACCTGCCAAAACAAACCTGTCCCTTTTTGGTAGGTTTTTGCCTTGGGAGCGGTACCATACAGGCAATGTTTAAACGAGAAAGGTGGGCTCCCATGGAACCTAAGCAGTACTACATCGGCATCGACGTCGGCGGCACTTCGGTTAAGGAGGGCCTGTTCGACGAGGACGGCAACCTGCTTGCCAAGGCCAGCGTGCCCACGCCTCCTATCGTTGACGCTGCGGGCTTTGCCGCGGTGACCGAGGCTATCGACCAGGTGGTCGCCAAGGCACAGATTCCGCGTGCCTTTGTGGCGGGCATTGGCCTGGCCGTTCCGTGTCCCATCCCGGCGTCGGGCGATGCCAAGGTCAAGGCCAACATTGCCATTAACCTGCCCGAGCTGAGGGTCGCCATTCAGGAGCACTGCCCCGATGCGGTCGTTAAGTATGAGAACGATGCCAACGCCGCCGCCATGGGCGAGGCCTGGCTCGGTTCTGCCAAGGGCGTGCAGAACGTGGTGATGGTCACCATTGGTACCGGCGTGGGCGGCGGCGTTATCGTTAACGGCGACGTGGTATCGGGCGTTGTGGGTGCTGGCGGCGAGATTGGCCACATGTGCCTGAACCCGGCCGAGGAGCGCACCTGCGGCTGCGGCGGCCATGGCCACCTGGAGCAGTATTCCAGCGCCACCGGCGTGGTGAGCAACTACCTTGCCGAGTGCAAGAAGGCGGGCGTCGAGCCCATCGAGCTGACCGGCCCCTCCGATTCCAAGGACGTGTTCCAGGCTTGTCGCGAGGGCGACAAGCTCGCGCTGGCCGCGGCCGATACCATGGCCGACTATCTCGGTCGCGCCCTGGCACTTATCGCCAACGTGGTCGACCCCGAGATGTTCCTCATCGGCGGCGGCGCCTCCGCCTCGGCCGATGTCTACCTCGACAAGGTTCGCGAGCACTTCCAGCACTACGCGCTTTCCGCCTCGCGCGAGACGCCCATTAAGGTTGCTTCGCTCGGAAACGACGCCGGTATCATCGGTGCCGCCTACGTAGCTCTGCGCGCCGCTGGCAAATAGCTGGTGCAGGGGGCGGACTTGGCTCCCGTGCCTGCCCCAAAATATGCCGTGGCCCTTCCGTCTGCGAAGGCTCGGCATCGGCGTGCTACCATAGCTACGTCCAAGTACACATATCAAGTCAAGTGGAGGATATCCATGGCAAACGTTCTTGTCTTTGGTCACCAGAACCCCGATAACGACGCCATCATGAGCGCCGTCGTCCTGTCCCAGCTGCTCAACCAGGTTGAGTGTGCCGGCAACACCTACGAGGCCTGCGCCCTTGGTCAGCTTCCGGCCGAGTCCGCCAAGCTGCTCGCCGACGCCGGCATCGCCGAGCCCCGCGTGATCGAGTCCGTCGAGGCTGGTCAGCTCGTCGTCCTCACCGACCACAACGAGTCTGCCCAGTCCGTCGCCGGCCTTAAGGACGCCACGGTCTTTGGCGTTGTCGATCATCACCGCATCGGCGACTTCGAGACCGCCGGCCCGCTGCACTACATCTGCCTGCCCTGGGGCTCCAGCTGCACCATCGTCACCAAGCTCGCCGGCGTGCTCGGCGTTGAGCTTTCCGACGTCCAGGCCAAGCTGCTGCTCTCGGCCATGATGACCGACACGCTCATGCTCAAGAGCCCCACCACCACCGATGTCGACCGCGCCGTCGCCGCCAAGCTCGGCGAGCAGGTGGGCGTCGACCCGGTCAAGTTTGGCATGGAGGTCTTCCTCACCCGTCCGTCCGGCTCCTTCACCGCAGCTGAGATGGTCGGCAACGACATCAAGATGTTCGAGCCTGCCGGCAAGAAGCTGCTCATCGGCCAGTACGAGACTGTCGACAAGAGCCGTGCGCTTGGCATGATCGACGAGATTCGCGAGGCCATGCGCGCCTACGCCGCCGAGAAGGGTGCCGACGGCATCGTCCTGTGCATCACCGACATCATGGAGGAGGGCTCGCAGGTCCTGCTCGAGGGCGAGACCGAGGCCGCTCAGAAGGGCCTGGGCATTGCCGACGAGCACGACGGCGTCTGGATGCCGGGCGTCCTCTCCCGTAAGAAGCAGGTCGCTGCCCCCATCATGGCCGCCTGCTAGGTTTAGTTGACCAAACGCCACGACCGGATCGCGGATGCCCCGCGCTCCGGTCGTTTTTTGTGCACGGCGCCGCGTCGTCTCTTGGATAGGCGTGCCCGTGCCGTTGAGCAAAAAATGTTCAACCTGTGGTTCCGCTTTTCGGCCACGCTTGCGCGCTTGTCGTGCAGGGTAGGCTAGATGCAAGCGTAATACGTTAGAGCGCGGCGCCGCCACTTGGGCGGGCCGTGCTTTTTTAAGACGGGAGCTTTCCCGTGAAAGGAGCCGCCCATGGCAGCACCCGAGCAGCTGTTCAACGTCCGTGAGCGCAAGCGTTTTGAGCGCCATGACATTTGGGAGCGCATCGCCGAGAACGGCACGATTTCCGCCGCCGTCATGGTCTTCGCCGCCATCGCCGCCGTCATTTGCGCCAATACCGATGCCTACGAGGCCATCCATCACTTTTTGGAGACCCCGCTGTATGTGGGTCTGGGCAACCTTACGGCCGGTCTCACCGTTGAACTATTCGTCAACGACTTCCTCATGGCGATCTTCTTTTTGTTGGTGGGCATTGAGCTTAAGTACGAGATGACGGTCGGCGAGCTCAAGAACCCGCGCCAGGCTATGCTTCCCATGCTGGCGGCCGTGGGCGGCGTCGTCGTTCCCGCCTGCATCTATCTGATCTTTAACCATGCCGGCGCGCACAACGGCTGGGCCATTCCCATGGCAACCGATATTGCCTTTGCGCTGGGCGTGCTGTCGCTTTTGGGCAACCGCGTGCCCAACGGCGTGCGCGTGTTCTTCTCGACGCTCGCCATCGCCGACGACCTCATCTCCATCGCCGCCATCGCCATCTTCTACGGTCAGAGCCCCAATCCGTTTTGGTTGGGCGCCGCCGCGCTTGTGACCTGTGCGCTCGTGTGGCTCAACAAGACGCAGCATTACCGCCTTGCCCCGTATTCGGTACTGGGCCTGCTGTTGTGGTTCTGCATGTTCAAGAGCGGCGTACATGCTACGCTTGCTGGCGTCATCTTGGCCTTTACCATACCGGCCAAGTGCGGCGTCAAGCTCGATAGCCTCACCGATTGGTTGGGCGAGTGCCTGCCGCTGCTCGACGACCGCTACGACGACGAGGCGCACATCTTGGGCCAGCACGACTTTACCGTCTCGACCACCAAGGTCGAGCGCGTCATGCACCGCGTCACCCCGCCGCTCATCCGCATGGAGCGTCTGATCTCCACGCCGGTTAACTTTGTGATTCTGCCGATCTTTGCGTTCGTCAACGCACAGGTTCGCCTAGTGGGCGTGGACATGAGCACGCTACTCACCGACCCGGTGACGCTCGGCGTGTACTTTGGCATGCTGCTGGGCAAGCCGATCGGTATCTTTGGCATGACGTTCGCCTTGGTCAAGCTCAAGGCCTGCGAGCTGCCGCGCAATGTCAACTGGCACATGATTGCCGGTGTGGGCATTCTGGGCGGCATCGGCTTTACCATGTCGATTCTCATTAGCGGCCTTGCCTTCCCGACGGCCCAGTTTGAGGTTCTGGCTGCCAAGGCCGCCATTCTTGCCGGTTCTGTCACCGCGGCCGTACTTGGCATGATCTACATGAGTGTGATCTGCAAGCACCCCGCGCCCAAGGACGAGTAAAAGTTCGAAAACAGACACCAGAACCGGTTTGGATGCGTTCGAAACTCGGATCCGGGTGCTACTGGCCCTCTGCCAGACACCCCCGTGGTCAAAAAACGCCGTTTGTGAGTACTGTCACAAACGGCGTTTCATTTTAGGTGTGGAAAATAATGAACAAAGTTATAAGAACTGTACGTTAATGAGTGAGCATCGACTTCCAATTCGGCGCTGGTTGACGGTGACTAGGGAGTTTCAAGTCCAGTTTTGCCGATTTCGACCAAAAATCGCTGCTACTAAAAAAGTAACAGTACTCATATTTGCCCTTTTTTGGCCACAAGCCCTAAAACAAGCCACGCCAGGGTCGGGAAACGGGCCAAATCGTCGGCCTCGAGGCTTATTCCACGGTGCCGTAGAT
>CABRIC010000039.1 GCA_902470905.1 uncultured Collinsella sp.
AGATAGCGTAGCGTCTCGTGGGCTCGGAGATGTGTATAAGAGACAGTCCATATATAAGTCGTTACTTCAAACTACCTGTTTGCTTCAATGAGCTTTTCAAGCCGTAAAACACGATGGTAGAGGGCTGACTTCGACAAGGGAGGGTCAGCCATCTCCCCCAAATCACGCAGCGACAGATCAGGATAGCGCTCGCGCAGGTCGCAAAAGACCGCCAAGGCATCCGGAAGCGCATCGCGAAGGCCACGCTGCTCGAGCTCATCGATAAGCGCAAGCTGATGTTGGGCAGCACCGGCGCTTCTGGTCTGGTTGGCGAGCTCGGCATTCACGCGACGGTTCACATCGTTCTTAACCAACTTGACCGCGCGCGCCTCCTCAATCTCGGCAACTCTGCGCTTGGCACCAATCAGCTTTAATAGATGCTCGATTTCCTCGGCGCTCTTAATGTACACGGCATATGACCCCCGCCGTGCATTAACACGAGCATGGACCCCAATCTGCTCCAACAGATCGCAAAGTCCCTTGGCATATTGCTCGCCCTGCACAGCGATCTCCAAATGAAAATCGCCGCGTGGATCGGCCACGAAGCCGCCCGCGATGAGCGCGCCGCGGATATAGGCAAGTCTACAGCAAGGACGGGCAACGATATGTCGGGGTACGCCGGCGACAAGTCCTCCCCTACGGTCGAGGATACCCAGCAGAACCAAGGCCTTATCCAGGTCTGGCTGATCAGGCAAGGTGATGAGGTAGTTTCGAACCTTATGCAAGACAGATTTGCGGACGGTGAACTCCGTTTTGAGCTTAAGGATACGATGCGTCAGCGTGATCATCGTGCGCGCGACGGCTCCCGTCTCAGTCGCAACAGTCAAACGATACCGCCCAGAGCCGGCAAGCGAGAGCGTACCGCTCACGCGCGTGAGGGCGGCAAGCGTCGACAAGTCGCAGTATTCACATTCGGGTTCGCAGCGCGCAAGCTCGTCGCGCACCTCAGCGGTAAACGACATGCAGGCCTATGCCTTCGTGTTGGCGCGCGACAGGTCGCGGTGGGAAATGCTCACATGATACTGAGCGCCTTCCAGGTAACGGGCCGTGGCTTCGGCAATGGCAACGCTGCGGTGCTGGCCGCCCGTGCAGCCGATGGCGATAGAAAGCTGCGGCTTACCCTCCGCGATATAGCCCGGCATCACCGTATCGAGCAGCTGTGTCCAAGCCTTCCAAAACTCCTGCGTCTTGGGATGGTCCAGAACAAAATCGGAGACCTTTTTATCGAGACCGGTCATCGTGCGCATCTCGGGATCGTAGAACGGATTGGGCAGGAAGCGGACGTCGATCATAATGTCCGCCTCGACGGGCATGCCGTGCTTAAAGCCAAACGAGAACACGTGGACGTCCATGAGCTGCTGGTCGGACAGCTCGGAAAATGCCATACGTAGCTTGTTGCGCAGCGCAGAGGTGCGCAGACGGCTCGTGTCGATAATCATATCGGCTCGGTCGCGCACGCCCTGAAGCTGAAGGCGCTCGCGCTGAATGGCATCGGCCGTAGTCTCCCCCGGCTTGGCAATGGGATGACGGCGGCGATTTTCGCTGTAGCGACGAATCAGCACCTCGTCAGAAGCCTCCAGGAACACGATGTCGCAGCTCATCTCGCGCTCTTCGAGCGCGGCGACCGCATCGAGCAGCTCGTCAAACAGTCCCTGGCTACGCAAATCGCAGGTGACGGCGAGATGCCTGCCCACGCCCGTATTGATGCCGACGAGCTCGGCAAGCTGGGCGATGAGACGCGGAGGCAGGTTATCGATGCAAAAATAGCCCATGTCCTCGAACACGTGCATGGCCTGTGTGCGGCCTGATCCGGACATTCCGGTGATGATGACGATATCGGGGATGCGCTCCGAGCGCTCCGCCGCATCCATGGCATCTCCCTTTTGCATGTGTTGCCTCCCGAAAACAAGCGCGGGACCCAGCAACCCGGATCCCGCGCGGTCAATTGCCTATATTGAGTATACCGCCCCGAGCGGATACGAGGCCTGTCTTACGCCTCAAGCGCAGCCTTGAACCAACTCGTAATACTCGTGGGGTGCGTGATGGCGGTGCCGACGACAACGGCCCAGGCGCCAGCATCGATCGCGGCGCGAGCCTCCTCGGGCGTGTGCACGCGGCCCTCGCAGATGATGGGAAGACCGGGGAATTCCTCGGTCGCCTGACGCAGGAGCGGCAGATCGGGGCCATCGGCCATGGTACAGTCGATGGCGGCGACACCGTGAGAAAGCGTGGTGGATACCAGGTCGAAGCCCATATCAACCGCACGGCGAATGTCCTCGATAGTGGCACAATCCGCCATCAGGAGCACACCCTCCTCGTGCAGCGGGCGGAAGGTATCCTCAACCGACTTGCCGTCGGGGCGCGGACGATCGGTGGCGTCGATCGCCACGATATCGGCACCGGCAGCAACGCAGGCGCGAGCGTGACGCAGCGTCGGCGTGATATAAACGCCCTCGTGCCCATCCTTCCACAGGCCGATGACGGGAACCTCACAGCGACCCTTAATGGTGGCAATGTCGGCAAGGCCCTGGCAGCGAATGGCGGCGGCGCCGCCAAGCTCGCAAGCGCGAGACATTTGAGCCATGGTCTCGGGCGTACGAAGCGGCTCGCCCATATACGCCTGAACGCTCACGACGAGCTTGCCCTTCAGGGATTGAATCAAAGGATCGACGGTCATGTTCGACTCAACCTTTCTAAAAACAGCCTTCTGAGACACCGCACCTTGACGTTCAAACCGTCGCTCACGTACCGAAGTACGCTTCGCTCCTCTTTCACGTCAATCTGCGGCACCTCAGAAGGCGCACTTGGTAGTTATGTTTACTTCAACGATGCAAGAAGGTGTTCGGCGGCACCGATGAGCGGAGCATCGCCCTCCAGAGAACCGATGAGGATCGGCGTGTCCTGAAGCGGATCGAGCGCCTGGCTGGCATAGCCCTCGTGTACCGAATCCTTCCACGTCTGTGAACGCCAATCGGGACCTTGGTGAATCACGCCACCCGAAAGCACGATGACCTCAGGGTCCAGGATGTTAGCGAGCGAGCCCAAGCTGGCACCCAGCGCAAAGCCGGCGTCATGGATGACCTCGGTCGCCTTTGCGTCGCCCGCACGGCACAGGTCGTTCACATCGCGACCGACCGAAGGACGGCTGGGGTCGACGCGACCAAAGCGCTCATCGTACATTCGACCAATGGAAGTGCCCGAAGCAACCGACTCCAGATGGCCGGAACGCCCGCAGGCGCAGGGAATGCCGGCGGCAGCCGAGCACTCGATGTGGCCCATATGGCCGGCAGCACCATGGAAGCCTTGCATCACGCGGCCGTTCTCGACATATGCGCCGCCGATGCCCGTACCGATGCCAAGACACAAGACGGAGAACTTGCCCTTGCCGACGCCCCAGTGGGCCTCGCCCAGAGCATGAGCCTGCACGTCGCCTACAACGGCAACGGGAAGACCGAGGTCCTCGCGCAGACGCGGCCCCAACTGGACGCCGGACCAGCCGGGCATGATCTCGTTGGCATACGCGATGGCGCCCGTCTTGGAATCGACGACGCCGGCAGCACCGATACCGACGCCAAGGACCTCGACATCGGGATTCGCCTCGAGAGCAGCCTTGATGGACGCCTCGATACGCTGGAAGACGGCCTCGCCGCCCTCTTGGGCCTCGGTGGGAACCTCGGCCTCAAAAACAGGATGGGGCACGCTACCGTCAGCCGGGTACTCCATGATGGCAGTCGCGATCTTAGTTCCGCCGATATCGACAGAGCAGACGTACTTGTTCTCCATGTCGCTCTCCTTAGGAGATAAAAAACAACTACAGGAAATGAAGGCTGCGTTATCGCCGCAGCTTGGTAAAGGTTTCCCGGGTGCCCGAGGTTGGGGTGAAAGCGGTCGGGCGTTGACCTAATGGGTCACGCTCGACCGCTTTCACCCCAAGATCGGGTGCCCGGGGAAGCTTTACAGGAGACCGTTGTCCTGGAGGACCTTCTTAATCGCCTCGACATTCTCGCCGGTCATGGCCTTCACCGGGCGCGGCATGGTCGGGCTGTCGAAGATGCCCATGAGGTTCATAGCGGTCTTGAAGGCGCCGACACCACCGGCATAGCCCTGGACGCCCGAGGTGACATCCCAAATGTGGGAGATCTCGTTGAGGCGATCCTGCTCGGCCTTGACGGTAGCCCAGTCGCCGGCCTGAGCGGCCTTCCACTGGCGCACGTAGCCTTCGGGCTCAACGTTGGCGAGGCCCGGAACGGAGCCGTCGGCGCCGCCAAGGTAAGCACCGTCGACGACGACCTCGTGACCGGTGAGGATGCTCATCGGATGGCCATTCTTCTCGTTCTCCTGAACGAGGTAGCGGAACGAGATGTCATCGCCCGAGGAATCCTTGACGCCGGCAAGGACGCCCTCGGCGCCGAGCTTGGCAAGGAGCTTCCAGGGGAGCTTGGTGTGGACGCACACGGGGATGTCGTAGGCGAAGATGGGAAGGTCGAGTTCCTCGTGCAGGATGCGGAAGTGCTCCTCGACCTCGGTCATGCCCTGCAGGGCATAGAACGGGCAGGTGGCGACAAGCGCATCGGCGCCCAGCTCCTGGGCGACCTTACCATGCTCGATCATGCGCTCGGTCTCGGTGTCGATGATGCCAACCAGAACGGGAACGCGGTGGTCGACGATGCGCACGGCCTCGGCGACAATCTGGCGACGGCGCTCGTCGGTGGAGAAGACGACCTCGCCCGAGGAGCCCAGGAAGAACAGGCCATCGACGCCGGCATCGATCATGCGGTTGATGCTGCGCTCAAAGGATGCAACGTCGAGCTGGTGGTCTTCGGTATCGGGAACAACGACGGGAGGGATAACGCCGGTGAATTTCTGAGTTGCCACAAGAATCTCCTTAGTTGTCTGGCGGGCGGCCCTATGCCACCCACTCTTGTTGGCAGTGTCCAAGCCGTCTAGGCCAAAGAACACGGGTAGAACGTTTGGTTAAAGAAGTCGACGACTTCGTTTTCGAACGCATTGATGCGCTCGTGAGCGTATTTGGCATAAATGATATGCCTTCGGTCACACTCAAGACCGTTGAATACAGCAAACTGACCCTTGGGATCGCTCACGGCGTCCATAAGCGATGTGCCCATGAGCACCGATCCGCGCACCCGAGACGACAGCGCCTCGAGGCCACCGGGAATTGGATTGGCAACCGCCGTGCAGGCAAGACCCTGCTCGTCCAGAGCAGAAACCGCCAGCGCGACTCCGCCGCCAAGGCCCTCGCCCCATGCAAAGATGCGGTCGGGGTCCATGTCATCAAGATTGCGCGCGACCTTCGCCAACGCGCAGCCCCAACGGACGCGCTCGACAAAAGCGGGCGAAGAAATCCCCCGCTGCAGGTCGTCCGCACCAGCAACATCGTCATCCAGCGCGAGGACGGCATACCCCATGGCGGCAAATCTCGTCATGTGATGCCAGCCGCGCACAGGCCGATCGATGTCGTGGAACATCAGGCACAGCGGCACGCGCTCAGATACTCGGGCACGACCAACAGGCTCAATCAAACGAGCGTGGACCGCATGGTCACCGAGCTCAAAGGAAACCTCCGAGTAACGGGCGCAGGGGTTAACAAAGTCAATCGCCGTAATGGCCAGGCCTTGAATCTCAAGATTCGAAGCGCATGTCTCTAAATCAGAAACATCTGCTTGGACATCACCGCGCCAGTCCCGATATTCTGCGAGCCTTGACGAAACCGTTCCAGGAATTCCCACGAGCCCGGGGACAATCAGCTCGTCAACATTGCTCTCGCACTTAGACATGAGCCTCCCCTCCCTTGCAGAAAAACGGAATGATCAGATCGTCAAAATCCTGAATCTCCTCGTGGCCAAAGCCTTCAAAGAACTCATGACGCTTTTCGCAGGTCAGGTTGTTATAGACCGCAAACTGCGTCGCTGGCGGACAGACGATATCGGCTGTGCCGGTGCCAAACAGCACGGGGCATTTGACCATAGGGGCAAAGTTCTTGGAATCGAAGTACGCCAGCTTGGCATAGGCTTCGCCAATACGAGTCGAGTCCTCGTCAAACCAGCGAGACCAATAGCGCAGGCCCTCGTAGGCAATGTCGTCGGCATCCAAATCCCAGACCAGGCGGAAATCTGACAGGAAGGGATAGAGGATGGCAGCGCGATTGATAAGCTCGCTGTTAAGCGCACAGGTCGCAATGCCCAAACCGCCGCCCTGCGACGCGCCGTTCACAAACACACGCGCAAGATCGATGCCCTCGAGCTCGCGAACGATGCGGCACAGGATGCGAATATCTTGGTGCAAGCGGACATAGTAGAGGTTGGCAGGGTCGCCGTCGATACCGGCGACGATATGCCCGGCAACCGTTGTGCCCTCAAATCCACCAATGTCCTCGGAGGGACCTCCTTGGCCGGGGCAGTCGAGGGCGATGAGTGCCATGCCCATGCCCGCAAACGACGCCTGCTCAAACCAGCTGCGGCTTGCACCCGGATACCCATGGAACTGAAGTACCAATGGCACGGGCTCGTCCGAGACGGGTTTAAGGTACTTGGCATGCAGGCGCGCGCCACACATGCCGGTATACCAGAGGTCGAAAAGCTGGCAGGTCGCGGCATCGGTGACCGATGCCGTCTCGATCGCATAGTCAAGCCCGACGGCGTCGGCCTCGGCCATGCGATCCTTCCAAAAGAGATCGAAATCTGATGGACGGGGCATGGCGCCTCGATATTCACCAAATTGATGTTGTAGCTCCTGAGCACTTGGCATGGCTCGTGAACCCAACCTTTCGAAATCGCAACGGAGGTGCGCCCGGCAAGGGAACCGGGCGCACGGGAGGGAAAGCGAGGCTACTCGCCGAGCTTGGGATGCAGCAGCGACGGCGCAGCGCCGAGCAGCATCTTGGTGTAGGGGTCCTGGGGGTGCTGGAAGACCTGCTTGGCCTCGCCCTGCTCGACGATCCTGCCGCCATTCATAACGATGATGTCGTCAGAGATATAGCGGACCGTCTGGATGTCATGGCTGATGAACACCATGGCCAGGCCGAGCTCCTTCTTAAGGTCGGTCAACAGGTTCAGAATCTGTGCGCGGACCGAAACGTCCAGAGCCGAGGTGGGCTCGTCGGCGATGATGGCATCGGGGTTCAGCGACAGGGCACGGGCAATTGCGACGCGCTGACGCTGGCCGCCCGAAAGCTGACCGGGAAGAACCTCGGCGGCGGAGCTGGGCAGACCGGTGAGCTCCAGGAGCTCCTTGACGCGCTTCTCCTGCTCGGCCTCGGTACCCAGGTTGTGGACGCGCATGGGGTCGAGCAGCTGCTCGCGAACGACCATGCGGGGATTGAGCGCCGTGGCCGGGTTCTGGAACACGACCGAGATGACGCGACCCATGTGGCGACGGTCCTCGGCGGTACGTTTGGTAACGTCCTTGCCCTTAAAGTAGACCTTGCCGCTCGTGGGGGCCTGCAGGCCGCACATGACGTTGGCGGTGGTGGACTTACCGCAACCGGACTCGCCGACGATGCCGATCGTCTGACCGGGCATGAGCTTAATCGTTACACCCTGGACGGCGTGAACCAGGTTGGGGTGCAGAATCGAGCCGGTACGGGTCCTAAAGGTGACGTGGACGTCATCAAGGAAGATGATCGGCTCGACGCCGTTGACTGCGGTCTCGCTCATCTACATCACCTCCGCGTGAGGGGTCAAACCATTTGCCTTGAGCACCTCGTCGGGGAGCTCGGAATAGAAGTGCTCGGTGCCGGGCACGCGCTTGAAGACCGGACGGGTGTCCAGGCCAATACGCGGATGGCTCGAGCGGGGCGCGAAGCGATCGCCCTTGGGGAAATCGCGCGGGCTCGGAACGGCGCCGGGCACCTGGTGCAGGCGGCCCGAACCGCTCTCGATGGACAGAACGGAACCCAGAAGACCGCGGGTGTACTCGTGGATCGGGTTGGTGAGCAGCTCCTTGGTGGGTGCCTGCTCGATAACCTGGCCAGCGTACATAACCGTGATGTTATGGGCAACCTCGGCGACCAGAGCCAGGTCATGCGAAACGAAGATCATGGCAAAGCCGAGCTTGGCCTGAAGATCGTTGAGCAGCTTGATGACCTGCTTCTGGACGGTAACGTCCAGAGCGGTCGTGGGCTCGTCGCAGATGACCAGCTTGGGGTCGCGGGTAAGGGCCATAGCGATCAGGACACGCTGACGCTGGCCGCCGGAAAGCTCGTGCGGATAGCTCTCGAGCGTGCGCTTGGGATCGAGGCCGACGAGCTCCAGGAGCTCCTCGGCGCTGCGGGTTCCGCCGCGCTTGGTGAGCTGCTTCATCTGGGCAGAGATGAGCATGGAGGGATTAAGCGAGGACAGGGCGTCCTGATAGACCATAGCGATATCGGTACCGCGCAGGCCGAACCACTCCTTCTTGCTCATCTTGAGCAGGTCGCGACCCTCCCAGAGAACCTCGCCGGAAAGATGCTCGTCATCGTCGGTCAGGCCCATGATGGCCAGCGTGGTGATGGACTTACCGCAACCGGACTCGCCCACCAGGCCCATGGTCTGACCAGGACGAACGTCAAAGTTGACATGGTCGACGACGTTGATATCACCGTGATGCTCAAACTGGATGCAGAAGTCACGGACCGAGAGAATCGGCTCAACGGACTCGTCGGGCACGTGGCGATCGTCACGCTTGAGCTCGACATCGCGCAGGGCGCCAAGGCGAGCGGAGAGGGACTGGGCCTGCTCCTTGTAGGCGCGAACGGGGTCGGAGACCAGCAGGTCGGCCTCGCGACGCTTGGAGGAATCGGTAGGATCCAGGGCAGCGGAGGGAGCAGCGGCCATGGCGTCGGTAATGCCCTCGGAGAGGATGTTGAGCGCCAGGCAGGTGATCATGATGGCCAGGCCCGGGAACAGCGCCTGCCACCAACGGCCGGCGAGCACGCCGCCGCGGGCGTCGGCGAGGATGTTGCCCCAGGTAGCGGTGGGCTCCTGGATACCAGCGCCGATGAAGGTCAGCGAGGCCTCGAAGATGATGGCGTCGGCGACCAGGGTAACGGTGAAGACCATGATCGGGGCGATGCAGTTACGCAGAACATGCTTGATCAAAATCCACGGAGCCTTGGCGCCGGAAACGATGACCGCGCGGACATAGTCCTCGCCGTACTCGGACACGATGTTGGCGCGTACGATACGGGCAATCTGCGGAGTGTACATAAAGCCGATGGCGAAGATGATCGACGGCACGGAGTTGCCCAGGATGGAGACGAAGACGGCCGCGAGGGCGATGCCCGGGATGGACATGATGATGTCCAGGATACGCATGATCGTCTCGGAGACGGCCTTGCGCGAAACCGCTGCAAGGGCGCCCACGACCGAGCCGCAGACCAGAGCCATGGCAGTGGCGCCAAAGCCGATAATCAGCGAGTAACGACCACCGTAGAGCATACGCGACAGAATGTCGCGACCCTTATCGTCGGTACCGAAGATAAATCCGTTGCCGGGAGCCTGGCGAGCCGTAAAGATCTCGACCGGGCTATAGGGGGCAAGAAGGGGCGCCAGGATCGCAGTCAGGGCGACCAGCACCAGCACGACGGCGGCAATCTTAGAAGACAGCGTCATCTTCTTCCAGCCACCGAGCTTGAGCCCCTTGGAGGCAGCCTTCTCGAGCTGCTCGGTTTGCTTCTCTCGAATCTTTACCATAATCTACACCGTCCTGATGCGCGGGTTGATGAGCAGGTAGAGCATGTCAACCACGATGTTGATGATGATGAAGGCAAGAGCAACGACGATAACGACGCCCTGAACCAGGTTCGCCTCGTTGCCCTGAACGCCCTGCAGAATCGCGGTGCCCATGCCGGGGAGGTTGAAGATAACCTCGATGACGACAGCGCCGCCCATGAGGTAACCGATCTTAAGACCGAGGGTGGTGACCGGGGTGATCAGCGCATTGCGAAGAACGTTGATGCCGACGACGACCTTCTCGGGAACGCCGGCGCCACGAGCCATACGGACATAGTCCTTGTCGAGCTCCTCGACCATGGCGGTACGCACGATACGAGTCATCTGGCCCGTCAGCGGAAATGCCAAGGCGATAGCGGGCATGATCATACGTCCCAGATAGCCAACCGGATTCGTGGTGAAGTGAGGCAGAGCACCCGATGCCGGAAGCACCTTAAGGTAAGAAGAGAACAGCAGGATCAACAGAACGGCAAGCCAGAACGACGGGGTTGCCAAGCCGGCGATGGAAAAGACGCGGATCACTTGGTCCGGCCATTTGTCGCGATACAGTGCCGCGATGACGCCGAGCAAAAACGAAACGACCGCACCGATGGCAAGACCGATGAAGGTCAGCTGCATCGTAACGGGCAGGGCCGTGGAGATGCGCTTGGCAACGGAGTTACGAGCAGCACCATAGGTGCCCATGTCGCCATGAATCAAATCGCCCATATAGCGCACGTAGCGCACGGGCCAGGGGTCGTCCAGACCATACTTCTCATGGTACTCGGCAACCGCCTCGGGCGAGGCACCGTCACCCAACGCCGTGTAGGCGGGGTCGGTCTTGGAGAACGACATAAGGAAGAACACCAGGACGGTGACGCCCAATGCCATGATCGGCAGCGCCACGAGACGCCTTCCAATCAAACGTAGCAAGTTGTTCACGTTCTCTCCCCTTTCTTTTGTCGGTAGGACCAACTGGTATATGAGTACGGATACTCATTACAAGACCCGAGCGACATCGTTGCCGCCCGGGTCTTTGTTTCAACTATGAGGATACGGTCCCAACGACCGACATCCTGCATACAGACTCAAGCGAGTCTTACGCCTTGACGGTCGCAACGCCCCTGAAGGACATGCTCGTCGTGCCGATGCCCTTGAAGCCATCGAGGGCCTCGCCGTTGGGCGCAGTGGACGGATCGTCCCAGGAAGCGGAGACGGTCTTGACGTGGACAACGGGGTACAGAACGGCGTTGTCGGCAATGATGTCGAAGCACTCGTTCCACTTCTTCTGCTGCTCGTCGCCCTCGGCGGCAAGAGCCTCGTCCATGAGACTGTGGAGCTTCTGCCACTCAGCGGACTCCTTCCACGGGCAACGGGTCTGCATCCAGACGTTGTCGCCGTACCACCAGTTGAGCAGCAGGTCGGGGTCGGCGCCGAAGCAGGAAGGATCGCCAGGGGCAAGGAGGATATCGTAGGCCTCGCCGCCGTCGATGGCAGCGTAGGTGGCCGGCGAGGTATCGGTCTGGATGGTCACATCGAAGCCGAGAGCGTCGAGGTCGTTCTTGACCTGGGCGGCCATGCCCTTAATCTGCTCGTTGTCGGTGGTGCGCAGGGTGATGGCACCCGGGGTGATACCAGACTCCTCGATGAGCTTCTTAGCCTTCTTGGCGTCGGTCTTGTACACCGTGGAAGCCTCATGATAGTTGGTGAAGCTCTTGGGCAGGTAGCAGCTGGCAGCGGTGGCAAGGCCGGCGAAGGTGTTGCTGACCATCTTCTCGGTGTCGAGCGCATACATGACGGCCTGACGGACCTTGACGTTGTTCCAAGGCTCCTTGGCGACGTTGAACATGATGAAGCGGGTGCCGAAACCCTGAACGTTATCGATCTTGCAGCCGGCGCTCTCGAGCTGGTCGACGGCATCAGCGGTAACGAGCTCCATAACGAGCGTGGAGCCCTCCTGCTGAGCGGTAACGCGAGCGGTGGGGTCGGTCAGGATGCTGTACTGGATCTTCTTATCCTCGGCAGCATACTCACCGTTGTACTCAGGATTGGGAACCAGGGTAATCTCGGTATCGGAGATAGAGTCGTACATCCAGGGGCCGGAGCCGATCGGCTGCTTGGCGCGATCCTCCTCGGTCTGGGTGGCCGGGGTAACGCGGACGATGGCCAGACGATCCTTGAGCAGGGAGAAGTTGGGGACCTTGGTCTTGACCGTCACGGTGCTGGCGTCCTTGGCCTCGATGGACTCGAAGGGCTGGAAGAACGGAGCATAGGTAGCGGAAGCGGCGCAAGCGGTGTAGGAGGCGACGACATCGTCAGCGGTGACCTCGGTGCCATCGGAGAACTTGGCACCCTTACGGATGGTGACCTCGAAAGTGGTGTCGTCCACAGACTTGGGATCGTCGGTGGCGAGCTCGTTGAAGGTGCTGTAGTCGTGGTAATCGATGCCGTAGAGGCCCTCGACGACGTGCCAGTTAGCACCCAGGCCCACAGCGGAGCCGGTGCTGGCGGGATCGAAGCTGGACGGAGCGTAAGCGGAACCAGCGGTGATCACGCCGCCGCCACGGTTGGCGGAATCGGTGGAACCGGAAGCGGAACCCTCGTCGCTAGAGCTGCCACCGCAGCCGGTGAGACCAAGCCCTGCGACAGCAGCGACGCTGCCGGTGAGGCCGAGGAACGAACGCCTGGACATACCCTTGTTGATGATGGCCATGTCTTCTCCTATCAATAGAGAATCTTACTCGGGAGCACCTAGACTTGCCCCCGCGCAACTTGCGGACGATATATACCTTACCTACCGACGAGCCCAACTGAGGTGCCGCGCTCGGCGACCGATACATACATCCGCTTGAACGGTATTTACTACCGTTCACCGAATTCGTTGACAAACGATTCGCCAGACAGTATGTATCGGCGAGGTGAGATATCAGTCTTCGTCAACCCGCAGGATAGCAGGGTTGTTCACCATGACTAGTCAAACGTTTTAGCGTTAATAAAACCCGAAACCAGCAGGCAATCATGGCGAAATAAATGGTTGAAAATCACGCAATCATGTATATCAGTAGTTTAGGCTCGTGTTTAGCTATCGGAATGGCCAGCCGCCGCCTCGGCGCGCTCGGCATTCCACGCAACGAGCGCCTCGTGGACCGCCTTGGCAACATCGGCAGGTATGCCGCGAACTTCCGCGATCTCTTGCTCGCTCGCCGCGCGCAAACGCTTCATCGAGCCAAAATGGCGCATAAGGGCACGTTTTCTGGTGGGTCCCACGCCTGGAACGTCATCGAGTACCGAAACTGTCATGGCTTTATCGCGCAACTCACGATGGAATGTGATTGCAAAACGGTGCGATTCATCGCGCACCTGTTTAATTAGATAGAGCGAAGCAGACCCGGTCGGCAGCACGACGGGAGTCTCGTCCCAAGGCACGAAAACCTCCTCATCGGCCTTTGCCAAGCCACAAACTGGTATATCGAGCCCAAGAGCCTCAAGTTGCTTGATCGCAGCGGTCAATTGCGGCTTACCGCCATCGACAACGAGCAAATCGGGGCGCGAGCCAAAGCGCTCGTCGACCATGCGCTCGGGAGCATAGCGTCGTCCCAAAACCTCGGACATCGACACGAAGTCGTTTGCCTCGTCCAATTCGGCCTGAATTTTAAAACGACGGTACTGGCTCTTGTCGGCGCGTCCGTTGGTAAACACCACCATCGAGGCGACGGTAAATGTTCCATGCAGCGTCGAGATATCGAAGCACTCGATACGCATCGGCGGCGCCGGCAGCGCCAGCGCGCTTTCGAGCTCCAGGAGCGCTTGATTGGTGCGGTCGTCAGCGTACCCCGTTCGCATCATGTAGCGCATGAGGGCATGGCGCGCATTTTTGGATGCCATATCGAGCAAACGGTGCTTTTCGCCACGCTGCGGCCTATGGAGATGGCAGGAACGCTCGCGCTTGCCTGCAAGCCACTCCCCCAGCGCCTCCGCATCCTCAAGCTCGACAGAGAGGTTTATCTCAGCTGGAATATCAGCCGTCTCGTCGTAATAGCGCTTAAGAAAGCCCGATTGAAGTTCCTCTTCGTCGACATCCAAACCCTTATCGAGAATAAACTCGCAGGTTCGAACCGTTCGACCCTCACGCACGACAAAGACGCAAGCGGCGGAGATGGTCTCCTCGCGATAGAAACCGATGACATCGATATCGACACTGGAGGGAAAAACGACTTGCTGACGGTCGTCCAGACCCCTGATGACCTCCAAACGACGTTTGACGCGTGCCGCGCGCTCAAAGTCGAGCGCCTCGGCGGCATCCGTCATCTCGGAGGTCAGCTCATCGACGACATCCTTGCGATGGCCCGACAAAAAACGTTCGACACGTTTGACGTTCTTGGCATAGTCCGTAGGAGAAATCGCGCCAACACACGCACCCGGGCCGCGCCCGACATGGTAGTCAAAGCAGGGACGCCCGTTTTGCGCGCAAATCATATTGACGATGTCTTCCTCGCCCCTGTGGGACTCGACGATACGACGACAACGACGCCACTCCGCACAGGATGCGGAGCAGATGGGGATAACCTTGCGCAGCGTATCTATCGTCTCACGTGCCGCACGGCTATCGGTATAGGGACCAAAATAACGCGTTCCCGGCTTATGACGCTCGCGCGTATATTTGATAGCGGGATACAGGTCGCTCTTGGTGATAGCGATAAAGGGATAGCTCTTGTCGTCCTTAAGGTCCACATTAAAGTACGGATGGTACTGGCCGATCAGGTTGCGCTCGAGTACAAGCGCCTCATGCTCGGTTTCGACAACGATGTAGTCAAAGCTCGCAACCAATTGCATCATCAGCGGGATCTTTTGACGCTCATCCTGCAGTGTCACGTACTGGCGCATACGGGAACGCAGGTTTTTTGCCTTGCCAACGTAGATGACATCGCCCTTGGCATCTTTCCAAAGGTAACATCCGGGCTGCGTGGGAACGCGCGAAACCTGCTCGGCGAGTGTTGGAATGTTGTCGTGACCGGCCACACGCACCTACTTGCGACGAAGCAGCGCCGAGACCTCGGGCATCTTAAGGACGACGGCAAGGCCAAAGGTAACAGCAAGCGAGACGACACCCGCAACGCAAACGTAGCCAAGAGTAATCAGAATCGAGCCGCTAAGTGCCCCGACAAAGTGCTCAAGCGCCCACATGACGCCGGCGCCTGCGGCAGCACCCAGGCCACCGAGCAAAAGGCCAAAGAAACCGCCATGCAGGATAGATTTGACCTGAAGACCACGCAGACGACGACGCAGCCACCACAGCGAACAACCGACCAAGATCACGTAGTCGACGACATACGAAAGCGCGATTGCCGGCATACCGAAGCCCAGCACAACGCCAAACAGCAGAACCGAGCCGGCCTGGCCGATGGCGGAATACAGGCAATAGCGGCTATAGGGCTTCATGTCGAGCAAGGCAGAGAAGCTCTTCTGCATCAACACGACCACGCCGTAGAGCGGCAGCGAGAACGCCAGGTAGACAAGGAACTCGGACACCAGCGCCACGCCGGACTCATCAAACTTGCCGGCACAGTAAATCATGTTGAGCGGACGCGCGAAGACAATCAGGTACAGCGCGAACGGAATCAGGAAGAACAGCATCTGGGCGACGCCACGCGAAATGCCCGTGCGAACGCTGTCGTAATCCTTCTCCTGTGCGTCGTGAGAGAGCTCGGTATAGAGCGCCGTCGAAAGCGAGGCGGCAATCAGCGCGTAGGGCAGCGTGTACCACAGGCGCGCATAGGCGATGACGGAAGGACCGGTCTCGGGCTGGACCACCAGCGCGGCAGCGTTGGTGATAGAAGTCGAGACAAACATGCACACCGTGGCGAGCAGCGTCGGGATACCGAGCGCAATCGTCTGGCGCAGCGCGGGGTCCTTAAAGTCGATATGGATATGGGGATGCACGCCGTGCTTGCCAAGCGCGGGGATCTGACATGCCATCTGAACAAAGACACCGAGGGTCGTACCGGCCGCAATCAAGATGATGCCGGCACGTTCACCAAACTGTGCGGACACGGGCGCAAAACCCATAAAGCTCGCAATGACGATCACATTGTTGAGGACCGGGGCAAACGTCGACCAGAAGTAGTCGCGGTGTGCGTTGAGAACGCCCGAAAACACCGAGCCCAAACCATAAAACAGAATCTGGATGGCAAAGAAACGGAACATGAACGCAGCGGTATCCATGCTGCCGCCGTCACCCGAAAGGAACGATTGCGTCCAGATAAAACCCGGGGCGAACACGGTCCCCAGCAACGAAATGCCACCCAGCACCAAAAGCAGAATGCCGAGCAGGTTGCCCACGTACTCGTTCGAGGCCTCGCGACCCTGCTCACGCCTCACGCCCATGTACACGGGCAAAAACGCCGTCACGAGCATGCCGCCCATCACGAGTTCGTAGAGCATATTGGGCAGGTTGTTGGCGACCTGATAGGAGGACGAGAGTAGCGACATGCCGATAGCGGCCGCCATTGCCCACGTGCGGATAAAACCGGTGACGCGAGACACGATGGTCAGGATGGTCATAAGCCCGGCGGAACGACCAACCGTGGAGTAGTCCGACGAGCCCATGTCGTCAGTGTCATCTCGCGACGAAGAAGCTTCGGATGAGGGTGTCTGAGGCGCAGATTCTTTTGCAAAATGAGCTCCGCGCTTCAATTCTTCCTGCGGCATCGCTCAGTCCTCTCTCGTAATCGCGGCAACCGTCGCCCCGCAAAATGCAATTAAATCATCGGGTGCAAGCTCGAGCTGATAACCACGCTTGCCTCCCGAAATAAAAATGGTATCCCAAAGGACACATGTCTCATCAATGAGCGTCCGGTAGCGTTTTTTCATACCGACCGGGCTGCAGCCGCCGCGAACGTAGCCAGTCGCCGCAAGCAAATCCTTCACATGCATCATGGCCAAGGACTTCTCCCCCGCGGCACGCGCGGCGGACTTTAGATCGAGCTCGTCGGCAACAGGGATACAGCACACGACATAGTCGTTGGACGGTGTCACGCAGACCAAAGTCTTAAATCCTTGACCGGGCTCCTCGCCAAGCTGCTCCGAAATCGCGACACCCAGGCCCACCGACTCATCACCATCGTCTTCGTACGTATGTAGAACATAGGAAATGCCGGCACTTTCCAGCTCGCGCATCGCATTGGTTTTTGGCGTCTTTACAGCCTTTGCCATGACATATCCTTTCCCTCGCATTCGGACGCAAGGATTAAGTATATGTCCAATTCGGCTGCATACGTCACTTCGGCACAGCAAGCGCCATCGAATCACAAGGAGTCGATGGCGCCCATAAACTGAATCGCCTATTTATTGAGCATCAAGTTGAGCCTGGCGCTCCCGGTCACGCCTGAGCAACGGCGCCAAAAACTTGCCCGTATAACTCTGCGGACAGTCCGCAACCTGCTCCGGTGTACCCGAAACCACGACGGTTCCGCCGCCGTTACCGCCCTCGGGACCCATATCGATCAGGCGGTCGGCAACCTTGATGACATCAAGGTTGTGCTCAATCACCAGCACCGTGTTGCCCGCATCGACCAAGCGCTGCAGCACATCGAGCAGCTGGCGGACGTCCTCAAAATGAAGACCGGTCGTCGGCTCGTCCAAAATATAGAACGTCTTGCCCGTCTGGCGTCGATGAAGCTCCTTGGCGAGTTTCACACGCTGCGCCTCGCCGCCCGAAAGCGTCGTGGCGGGCTGGCCCAGGCTCACGTAGCCCAAGCCTACATCGTACAGCGTCTGGAGCTTTCGCTTGATCTGCGGGATATTCCCAAAGAAAGCCAGTGCCTCGGCCACGCTCATGTCAAGTACGTCCGAGATGGTCTTGCCACGGTAGGTGACCTCGAGTGTCTCGCGGTTGTAGCGTTTACCGCCGCAAACTTCGCAGGGAACGTAGATATCGGGAAGGAAGTGCATCTCGATCTTGATCTGCCCGTCGCCCTTGCACGCCTCGCAGCGCCCGCCACTCACATTAAAGGAGAAACGACCCGGCGAGTAGCCGCGCGCCTTCGACTCCGGCGTACTCGCAAACAGCGCGCGAAGATCATCCCACAGGCCGATATAGGTAGCAGGGTTGGAACGCGGCGTGCGGCCAATCGGCGACTGGTCGATATCAATAACCTTATCGATACACTCGATGCCCTCGATTTTCTTATACGGACCCACGGGGCGCGTCGAACGGTGAATAGCATTCGTAAGGGCAGGCGCAATGGTGTCGGTAACCAGGGAGCTCTTGCCCGATCCCGACACGCCGGTAACAACCGTAAGCGTACCAAACTCGATCTTGGCAGTAACGTTTTTGAGGTTGTTGGCTCGAGCGCCCGTAATTTTAAGGCAGCCGCGACCGGGCTTGCGCCGTTCATCAGGCACCCGAATCATTCGTTTGCCGGTCAGATAAGCGCCCGTCATCGACTCAGGACACGCCATGATATCAGCAGGCGTTCCCGCCGCGACTACGTGCCCGCCGTTGACACCGGCGCCGGGCCCCATGTCGATCACGTAGTCGGCGGCACGGATTGTATCCTCGTCGTGTTCGACGACGATAACGGTATTGCCGATATCGCGCAGGCGCTCGAGCGTCTTGATCAGGCGCTCGTTGTCACGCTGATGAAGACCGATCGAGGGCTCGTCCAGAATATAGAGCACGCCCATGAGACCCGCGCCGATCTGCGTTGCCAGTCGAATACGCTGTGCCTCGCCACCGGAAAGCGTCGCCGAGGCGCGATCGAGTGTCAGATAGTCGAGTCCAACATCGACCAGAAAACGCAGACGTTCCAGAATTTCTTTGACGATACGGCCGCCGATAAACTGTTGGCGCTCGGTGAGTTCCAAGCCCTCAAAAAACTCGAGCGATTCACGGCACGACAGGCAACAAACCTCGTAAATGGACTTACCGCCCACGGTGACGGCGAGCATCTCGGAGCGCAAACGAGCGCCGTGGCAGGTCGAGCACGGCTCCTCGCGAATGTACTTCTCCAGGCGCGCCTTGGTGTTCTCGTTCGTCGTCTCGGTATAGCGTTCGTACAGGATGTTGCGAACGCCCGAAAACTTGGTATCCCACTGGCTGCGACGTCCGTCGAGCTTTTGGTAGTCGACCGAGATCTTCGTATCGCCCAGGCCATCCAAGAATGCACGACGCACGCGAGGGGGCAAGTCCTCCCACGGCGTATCGGCGCTCACCTTAAAGTGTTTACAGACCGCAGCAAAAATCTGCGGATAGTAGTTCGAATTGCCAAACAGGCTACCAAAGACTCCGTCGGCAATGGACTTCGAGGGATCCTCAATCAGCGCCTCGGCATCAACGGTTTTCTTAAAGCCCAGGCCGTCGCACTCAGGACATGCGCCATAGGGAGCGTTGAACGAAAAATCACGCGGCTGAAGATCGTCAATGGAGTGTCCATGCTCCGGGCACGCCAAGGCCAACGAATACTCCAGAAGCTCGCCCTCGGTCCCCTCGGGAGCATCACGATCGGGCAGCATGTACACGTTTACATTGCCGTGAGCCAGCGCGGTCGCCTGCTCAACAGACTCGGCGATACGGCCAAGAGAGTTCTCACGGATCACGATGCGATCGACCACGACCTCGATATCGTGCTTGAACTTCTTGTCCAGATCGATCGGGTCGTCGAGCGAGCGCACTTCACCGTCGACACGCACGCGGCTAAAGCCCTCGGCGCGAAGATCCTCAAACAGTTTGGTGTACTCGCCTTTTCGCCCGCGCACCACCGGTGCCAGCACAAACGCGCGGCGGCCCTCCCCCGCCGCCAAGACCTTGTCGGCAACCTGGTCGGTCGTCTGGCGCTCAATGACGCGACCGCATTCGGGACAGTGCGGGGTGCCCACACGGGCGAACAGCAGGCGCAGATAGTCATAAATCTCGGTTACGGTGCCAACCGTCGAGCGAGGGTTTTTAGACGTCGTCTTTTGGTCGATCGACACCGCCGGCGAAAGGCCGTCGATTGAATCCAAGTCGGGTTTGTCCATCTGGCCCAAGAACTGGCGCGCATAGCTCGAAAGGCTCTCGACGTATCTGCGCTGGCCCTCGGCATAGATGGTGTCAAATGCCAGCGAACTCTTGCCCGAGCCAGAAAGACCGGTAATGACCACGAGTTGGTCACGCGGAATGGAAACATCGATATCACGGAGGTTGTGCTCACGAGCGCCGCGAATAACGATAGAAGAATCAGACATGGAAGCTCCTTGCCTCCTATTGCATCGAATCATACTGTCGATGAGTTTAGCGCACTCGACGCGCACAGATGTTCGTAATACAAGATTCGCAGACCTTTAGCTTTGCGTATCGGGTGCTTTGTTTCTCGAAATGCCGTGGAAAGGTTACAGTCTGTCTCTTATACACATCTCCGAGCCCACGAGACGCTACGCTAT
>CABRIC010000040.1 GCA_902470905.1 uncultured Collinsella sp.
CATGGCCGTGGCCGCCGCAGCACTCGTGGTCCTCGTCGTGGTGGTGGCCACAACCGCACTCGTGATCGTCGCCATGCTCGCCGCAACCACAGCCCTCCTCGTGAGCACCATGCTCCTCGGGACGATACTGCGACCAGTCCAGACCGGCGGCGATGGCGTCGGCCTCCTCCTTGTAGAGGACCGTGATGGCCTGGGTGCCCAGCTTGGCGCCACCGATGGCGTCGAGCATATCGTAGAGCGTAAAGGCCACGTCGGCGCCGGGCAGCGCAAGCTCGCGGTCGTCGGCATAGGCGAGCGCCAAGCGCAGGTCCTTAATGAAGTGCTCGACCATAAAGCCGGGCTTGTAGTCGCCGTCGAGCGCCTTGGGCGCCAGGCTCTCCATGGCGCCGGACTTGCCGGTGCCGCCCAGGATCATCTGGCGGGTCTTCTCCAGGTCAAGGCCGCTCAACTCGGCAAATGCCATGGCGTCTGCCATGCCGACCATGCAGGCGCCCAGCGACACCTGGTTGGCGAGCTTGGCAGCCTGGCCCTTGCCGGCGCCGTCGAAGCAGCAGATGTTGGCCGCGAAGGTGGCAAGGATGTCGCGGACCGGCGCGATGTCGTTCTCGGTGGCGCCCACGATAGCCGTAAGCGTGCCGGCGATAGCACCCGACTCGCCGCCGGTGACGGGGCAGTCAAACGCCATGCGACCGGAAACCTGGGCGGCCTCGGCAATGTCGCGCGCCAGCTCGGGCGAGCTCGTGGTGAGGTCGATCAGGACCGCGCCGGGCTTAGTGCACGCGAGCAGGCCGTCGCCCGCCAGGTAGAGCTCCTCGACCTCGGAGGGATAGCCCACCATGGTAAAGACGACATCGGCGTTAGCCACGGCATCGGCCGGCGTATCGGCCCAGGCGGCACCGCGCTCGATAAGCGCGGCCGCCTTGGACTTGGTGCGGTTGTTGACCGTGACGGGATAGCCGGCATCCAGGATGTGGCCGGCGATGGGGGCACCCATGATTCCGGTGCCGATAAATGCGACGGAGAGCTTGTTTGCCATGAAACCTTTCCTTTTGGGTTGGGTGTTGTTACCAGGTTGAATACTCAGCGCCAGCGCTTGAGCTGCGGGGCGCCTGCGGTCGTAGCGCCCGCCTACTGGCCGCGCACGCGACGGGCGATGCGGTCGGAAAGCGACGCCTTGTCGGCGCGGTTCTTACCCCAAAATGCGCAGCCCACCATGCCGGGGCCCACGTGCGAGCCGATAGTAGGGCCCACGGAGCCGCGAATGATCGTGACGTCGGCGCAGCCCTCCTCCTTGCGGATGGCAGCTTCGAGCCAGTCGCCGTCCTTCTCGGCATCGGCCGTCATGATGGCGATGGGCATGGTGCGATCGGGCACGTAGTTCTCGCGGAACGACTTGAGGATGGACTTGAGCGCCTTCTTGCGGCCGCGGTTGACGCCGATCAGCGACAGCGAGCCGGCAAGGTCGTAAGAGAGCTCGGGCTTGACGTCGAGCTTTGCCGTGAGCTGCGCCGCCGCGGGCGGAATGCGGCCGCCGGCAGCCAGCGCATCGAAGCTCTCGAGCGTAAAGTAGCCGTGGACATAAGTCTTTGCCTCGTTTGCCCAATCGACCAGCTGCTTGGCGGTCAGTCCCGCCGAACGCTGGCGCACGGCCTCGAGCGCCAAAAGCGCGCCGGTCGCGCAGGGCAGAGCGTTGTCGACCACGTAGAGCTCGAAGTTGGGATACTCGGCGCGCACGGCATCTGCCGCCTGGCACGCGGAGTTGTAGCTCGACGACAGCGCCGAGGTAAAGCACAGGTAGACCGTGGGCGTACCCTCTTTGGCGCATTCGGTAAAGAACTCGATATAGCGACCGAGCGACACGGCGGAGGTAGACACGCGAGCGCCGGCGCGCATGCGGTCGTAGAACTCCTTGGGTGTGATGCTCGACCAGATGTCATCCGTGCGCTCCTCGCCATCGATAATGAAGGGGAAACCCAGGATATCGACATCAAGGTTCGCGGCGACCTCGGGGCTAAAGTCGCAGCAAGTATCGACGACGATGCGGCAACGGTCCGAATGACCGGCGGATGCGGCCTTGTCCATCAAAGCGACTCCTTACGTAAAAAGGCGGCCACCCGCATGGGATGGCCGCCAACCGTTAACTCATGCAAGTTAACGTATTTTACTCGTCAAGTGTTTCGATGCGGGGCTTGATGATGCCATATCCACCATTCTTACGGTGATACACCACATTGATGAGGCCAGTCGTCGCGTTCTCGAACACGTAGAAGTCGTGGCCGAGCAGATCGGTCTGCACCAGCGCCTGCTCCTCAGTCATCGGGGTGACATCAATGACCTTCTCACGGACGAGCAGGTCGTCCTCCTCCTCGGGCAGCAGCAGGTCGGCCAGATCCTCGACGCGCTCGACCGGTGCGACATCCGCTGCGCTGGCACCGCCCTGGCGGTTGTCCACGACCTTGGTCTTGAACTTGCGCAGCTGGCGGGTGACCTTATCGGCGGAGAGGTCGATGGCGGCGTACATATCTGCACCGTGCTCGGCAACGCGAATCACCGAACCGCGGGCACGAACCGTAACCTCGACGATCGCCGGGTTGGGGTTCGAGGGGTTCTTCTCATAGCGAAGTACAACGTCGACCGTCATGGGCTCGATATCGAAAACCTTGAGCGCCTCGCCGATCTTCTCATCCACATGCGCACGCAGAGCATCGGTTACCGTCGTCTTGCGTCCAGAAACCTTGATATCCATACGTGGCTCCAATCTGCCTCGGGGACTTACTGTACTGGCTATGTACCCATTGCCGTGCATTTAATCACGCGGATTCCCAAAGACCCGAATAACGATTGCTTGATACCGCATACCGAAGTCTCGCACTTTTCTGTGGCAAAGTGCGCTATAGGAGGGCGACGGCGACTTTGTATTTGGTCCCGAAAATTGGCTTTGACCTGCTGGTTTTATTGGGATGAAAAAGCCGGGCTCCCCCATCGGGGAAGCCCGGCAGTGCGTGTTGAAACCGTGAAGAGGCATCTCTCCTAGCGCATAGGAGACGCCACCCCTAGCAATAACTAGCTATTGAGCTTGTTAATGTCGTCGTCGGTGATAGTGCCCTCCTGGCTGGACGATTTATCCTCGGAGGTTGTACCCTCGCTGCTCGAATCGGAGGATGCAGACTCGCTGGATCCGGTGTCGGTCGGCTGCACGTCGGCGCCCGAGACCGTCTTGGTGGTGAGGTCATAGGGCATCGTGCCGTACCAGATGGAGTGGACCGCCTCGAGCGTGCCATCGACCGTGATACCGTCGAGGGCATCGCTCACGGCACGGCATAGCTCATCGTTGGCCGCGAGGCCCGCGACGCCGAGCGTCGAGGGTGTCCCGAGCGCGCCGACGTAAGAGATCTGGCTCATCAGGCGCGCAAGGTAGCCGCCGGCCGTGGAATCGCAAATCACGTAGTCTATCTCGCCGGACTCGAGCGCCTCAAAGCACTCGTTGATGTTGGAGAAGGTCTTTTGGTTGGCCGTGATGCTCTGCTTGGCGAGCGCTTCCTGCGAGGCCGAAGAGGTCTGAACGCCCAGGGTAGCGGTGTTAAGCGTTTCGGTGGAAACGCTCAGCGACTCGCCATCGCTCGTCTTTCCGAACACTGCCGCAGCGTCGTACAGGCAAGTACCAAGCGTGCTGATGTCACCATCCGTGGAATTGATGTCACCAATGAAGATGTCGGCCTTTTTGTCACCAAGCGCGGAATCGGCAGAAGACGCATCGACGAAGGCAACCTTAAGGCCCATGCGGCTTGCAAGGGCGCGGGCAGCGTCGACCGCGTAGCCCGTGAGGTTGCCATCGGCGCCCTGCATGGCCTGCGGGGCATCGGAGGTATCGAGGGCAACCGTCAGGGTGCCGGGAGTGACCAGGGCATCGTCCGACACCGCAGGGGTGACGGTCTCGCGCTCGATCTGGTCAATCGTGGGTGTCGTGAACGTGGACAGCGGATTGAACGCGCATCCGCTCAAGCCCAATACGGCAATGACCGCCGCGGTCCCAGCACCTAACCGAGCCGCGTGCATCAAGCTGCCCCTCACCATGTCCACTACCCTGCCTTCTGTGTCGTATACAATCCGTGCGTTGCGCGGAATAACGGGTTGTTCCCACCAGCTGACCTGGTATTTGACCCCACACTTGCGCACCGGGGTGTTTGCTCGGGAGGCCGTAGCCACCTTCACGACTGGCCCGCTCGCCCGCGAGGCGGTATTGCCCCAAAGAAAGTAGAACGGACGGTGCGGCTTACATCTAGGACGCGCCATGATCGCGCCGCGCGCACGCGGTCGCTTACGTGGATCCCTTTGACCGCGTCTGTCTTGGACTAGGATGGACATTTTGTCCGTCCGCAACCACAGCCTGGCAGGAACGTAGCGCATTATAGCTAAGTTCAAGCTATAGTTTAAGGTTAGGGACGCTATTCGCATCTCGAGTACAGATTTCGCAGGTCGGGACGGACCATTCGTGCCCCCATGAAGCCCGGAGCTCCCCTACGGGGAGCTCCGGGGCACCCGTCTCAGGGTGCCGTGTGCAAAAAACGGCATATATGAGTACTGATACCAATTTAGTAGCAGCGTTTTTCCGCCCCACGAGCCCTTTTTGAGTTCCGAACAGGCTGCTTGGCGCCAAGATATTCCACATTCGCTTATTATCTCTTCAATGAATCCAGATTTTCGGCCCAAGTTTTTTTGTTTTTGCTGTCACTAATTTAGTAACAGTACTCATATTTGCCGTTTTTTGCACAGAGCATATAAGCAGTCCCCCCCTATAAAGCCATAGTTTTACGCCGGCTTGAGCCCAAAGCACGCTCGGAGCGTATTCAGCAGAGCATCTTGCCTCTTTCGACGAGCCTCTACGCGATTCTGATATCGCTTACCCATACGCTGGTGAATGCGCCATGCGAGCGCTTCCATCGCCTCCATGTCGCAGAGCATTTCGTTGTTGACCGTCGCGACCTCGATTCCCATAGCAATCAAGCCCGTGTTGCGTTTTTCATCATGGATACGTCCCCTCCGGGAGGAATGGCCCAGCTCACCGTTGTATTCCAGGTCAAACCGGGCTGCTTCCTGATACGCATCGCAAACTGCATGCGGCATCCCCGAGATTGCCTGCGCGCGGTCATCGAACTCGATCTTGTAGTCGGTCTTAAAGGGACCGCAGGCAAATCCGCCATAGGAAAACGGAAGCGAAAACATGGCTAGCATGATGCACTCCATGGGTGAGCGCAGGTTTTCCGACAGATAGGGACACAGCCGCCGCAGTTGTTTGGCCGCACTCCCCTTGCATGCCGCGAGGTAATCTGTCAGGCAATCGGGCGTCAGCACCGGCTCGACTTCAAAGTAGCCAACGTCTGCTGGTTGGTCCTTGTCCTTTGCAAGTCTATTCGCAACAGGCGATGTATAGGGAGGCAGGTACTTCCCGCGATCGCTCAGCGAAATCTTGGAACACAGTTCCTGGGCCAAGGCAAACGCCTGGATACAGCCGACCTCGCGAGCAACGGCAACACAAAGAGCCTCGGGAGATAGGCTGTACACCCCCGGTTCCACCTCTAGAATCGAGCCGGCAGGCAACCCGGCACACACGGACCAGCCCATGCCAGGCATGCGGCGGCGCTGCGCCGCAGATCCCACCAGCAAGCACAGATCTTCTTGCACCTCGCCGCTTTTGGCCCCAATTCGTACCAGGTCGGAAAGATAGATGTCCTCGGCCGAGGGCGACGATGCATACAGCACGCTGTGCTCTTCATCGGGATCGAGGTCCCTCCAACTGATGTAACCCATTTGTCGGCGCTCGGCGCGCATCATGCGCAGCGCCGAGGCGCCAGTCAGGATTACGGAGGCCGCCAGTTGCTCGCTTGTCGGCTCGATGCGCCGCGCTATCTTCACTGCCACAAAGCCACCCCCTACCAAACGCGTGCGATAGCGAGGCCATCGACTGCTGCGGCGCCGGCACGCTTGAGCTCCGCCGAGGCCGCTGCCATAGTCGCACCCGTGGTAATGACATCGTCGATGAGCAGCAAACGACAGCCGCGCACATCTTCGACCGTCTCGTACATGCCCCGGGCATGTTCCCGGCGCTCATCGCGACCGAGCTCTCGCTGGTCACCGTGACCGTATTTGACCAGGGCGTCCAGCAACGACACACCCGAAAGATCGCAAAACGAGCGCGCGATTGCTTCCATATGGTCGAATCCACGCCGCCGAAACGCTGCCGCAGTCGCGGGCACAAATACCACCGCGTCGGCGCCGGACAGCACACCGCCGTAGCGATCGGGGGCTGCCACCTGGGCATGTAAGACGGTGTCGTAGAGTAGCTCCGCCAGATACGGTGCCAGGCGGCGCTCGCCCGCATCCTTGTACGCCTTGATGATGCGCGGCAGCGGATGTGCGTAGACGACACACGCCAGGCAGCGATCGAGCGCCTCGGCCATTGCCGAAGACGTGCCCTCGACCGAACACTCGGTGCACAGTAAATCCCCAAACGGGGCGCCACATCGGATGCAGCTATGGCACGGATCGATGAGCACGAGCGATGCCAGACAATCCTGGCAGATCAACGCACCGGAACGCTCGCAGCCGGCGCATCGCGTGGGCGACAACGCCTCAAGTGCCTCGTACGTCGCGCGCTCGGCAAGCGGTAGCAATTCGTCCGCAAACGGTAGGGTGCCTGCACCCTGCAAGCGACTCAACACATTCAAATGCCTCTTCATGACACAACCCTCCCTACGCGAAGGCGAAGGGAGGGTTGTCGGTGTAGAGCCATGATACCCAGAGGTGCTAGGGTCAGGCGAGTCACATCCGCTTACGGACGTTATTCGCCGGCAGGCGGTTGCGGTGCGGACGAGGTGTGAGTCGAGCCTTCACCACCGTCCTGGCGCGGCTTGCGGGAGCGACGGCGACGGCGACGCTTTTGACCCTGGTCGGTCGAGCCCTCGCCACCGCGATCCTCACGCGGTTCGCGCTCGTCGCGAGTACCGCCGCGCGAAGCCTTGGCGGCAGCTCCTCCGCCGTCTCCAGGGCGACGGCGCGTGACCTTGACTTCACCGTCCGAAACCTGATCGGCCACGGAAGGAACCGAGGGCTTCTGCTGCGTGCCCGAGGAATGGCGACGGCGCGGACGCGGCACGCGCTCCTCCTCGCCACGCGGCTTGCCGCCCTTGTCGGCAGGCGCGTCGGAAGCCGAGGCGCCCTTGGGAGCGGCACCGGCTTCGCGAGCGGCTGCGGCGCGGAAGGCGTCCTCGCGCTCCTCGCTCGACAGGTGACGGCGGCGACGGCGCGTGGGGTTCATGCCACCGCCGCGGTTTTGCTGCTGGGGCTGGTGAGCCTCGCGCTCGCGGGAAGCGTTCTTGCCCGCGGTCTCGCCATTGTCGACGGACGCCGTGCGCTTGCGGCGGCGACGGCCATCGGCCGCCCCCTCGGCCTCGAGCGCCTCGGCCTTGCCACGGCCCTTTCCGCGGCCACGACCCTCGCCCTGACCCTGACCGGAGCGAGCATCGGATTCGGCATCGCGGCGACGGCGCTTGGGCATCGACGTACCGGCCAGACGATCGGCACTCGACAGGCCATCGCCCACATCGACGCCGTTCTCGCGATCGAGCTCCATGAGCGCCAGGCGCATCTCGGGCGACTCGATGCGCTCGAGCACGTCGCGCGTCACGCAGTCGGGGCGGCAGTTGCAGCCCTGCTCGGCGGCCTTCTTTTTGCAGCCCTCCGAGCACGTCATATCGGCCAGGTTGACCTTAAAGACTTTGCCGTTCTCCAGGCGCAGCACCAGCTGCTCACGCGGCGTGTCATATTCCTGGATACGCGCCTTGCCAAGCGGCGTATCGATGAGCGTCTTCTTTTTGGGCGCACGGCTCTTAAAGTCCTTGTACGCCTCGAACTCATAGCGCAGGCAGCACATCAGGCGGCCGCATACGCCGCTGATCTTGGACGAGTTGAGCGGCAGGTCCTGCTCTTTTGCCATGCGAATCGAGACGGGCTCAAACTGTCCGCCAAAGCGCGTGCAGCAGAGCTCCTGTCCGCACTGGGCATAGCCGCCCACCAGGCGGGTCTCGTCGCGCACGCCAATCTGGCGCATGTCGACGCGAATGTGCAGCGTCGAGGACAAGTCCTTGACGAGCTGACGAAAATCGACGCGCTCCTCGGCCGCAAAATAGAACACGGCCTTCTCGCCGCCAAACAGGTACTCGACGCCGACCGGCTTCATCTCGAGGTCGAGCTCTTTGACCAGACGGCGGAAATCAACCATCGCCTCATCGCCCTGGATGGCCAGGTCGTCGGCAAGCTGCAGGTCGATGTCGCTCGCCACGCGCAGCACGGGCTTGAGCGGCTGGCCGATCTCGTCCTGCGGCACTTCGAAGGGGTCGGCCGTGACCAGGCCGATCTCGGTTCCGCGCTCGGTGGAGCAAATGGCATAATCGGCCTCGAGGATATCCAGATCCTGCGGGTCGAACCACAGGTCGCGCGAGGCGTAGGTAAACTTAACGGGTACGACTAACGGCATTTCAGTGCCTTCCTGATATCGAACAGCATGACCTCGATGGCCAGCTGGGGAGTAACGTTTCTGGCGATGTTGCGCTCGGCGGTCGCGACCGCCTCGAGCGCCCGGGTGGCACCCGCAACATTCGTCGCGGCGGCAAGCCGACCGATCGTGTCGCGCACGTCTTCGTTCACGACGTCGGCCGCCTCGTCCTGAAGTGTCAGCAGCACGTCGCGCATGAGCGTCCGTGCGCTCGCCAGCGCTTCCATGATACCCGAACGCTCGCGCGCGTTGAGTTCGCGCTTGTTACGGTCCTCAAGCTGCTTCAATGCTCCACGCGACAGGTAATCGGCGTTTTGCTCGAGCACCTTTTCCTGCGTGGACTTGACCTCGGCGAGCGGCGCCTTGACGGCGACGATGAGCGACTTGGCGCGACTGAGCACATCGGCCTCGTCGGCAGCGCTGAGAGAATCGATGGCGCGGACCATCTGGCGGCGAGCATCCTGGCGCTCGGCACTCTTAAGGAACTCGATGCCGCGCGTGGGGCTCCCCGCCACGGCGACCGCCATGCGGCAACGCGCGAGGTCCTGACCCGTCGCGCGACTCACGGCACGCGCGGCCACGGCGGGCGACACCAGCCGAAACGGCACGCACTGGCAGCGGCTCACGATGGTGGGCAGCATCACGTCTGCCGAGGTGCCCAGCAAGATAAACATAACGCCCTCGGGCGGCTCCTCGAGTGTCTTGAGCAGTGCGTTGGCGGTGTTAGCGCGCAGCTGCTCGGCACGGTCGATGATGTAGACCTTGGCCTTAGCGCGGATGGGCGCCAGCGGCACGTCGTCGAGCAGCTCGCGGGTCTGGGCAATGAGGTAGCCCGTGGCGCTCTCAGGCGTGTAATAGTGCACGTCGGGGTGTGTGTGCCGCGCAACGCGCACGCAGCTGTCGCATGCGCCGCAGCCGTCCTGCTCGCACAGGAAGGCCTGGGCGAGCGCCCATGCGGCATCGAGCTTGCCGGCGCCGGGAGCGCCCAAAAACAGATAGGCGTGCGATGCGCGGCCGCTGGCGACGGCGTTGGTCAAAAAATCGCGCACGCGCTGTTGGGTGTCGAGCTTGGCCAGCAGGCTTGCCTGAGCGGGGGCCATGTTACTCGGCCTCCTTGGCAAACGCGGCGGCGACAGCATCTTGCGGAATGTCGAGACCGTACGCGCGAATCTGCTCGACCGTCTTCTCGAAGACTTCCTCGACGGTCGCAGTGGCGTCGATGAGCTTTACGCGGTTTGGCTCCTCGGCAGCAATGGCGCAAAATCCCTGGTAAACGCGCTCTTGGAAGGCCATGCCTTTTGCCTCCATGCGATCTGCCGCGCCACGGGCTGCCATGCGTAGCGCCGCCTGCTCGGGTGTGATGTGGTAGACGAGCGTGAGCGCCGGATGCGTACCGGCG
The DNA here is from genome assembly GCA_902470905.1 of uncultured Collinsella sp. Classification (GTDB taxonomy): domain Bacteria; phylum Actinomycetota; class Coriobacteriia; order Coriobacteriales; family Coriobacteriaceae; genus Collinsella. The sequence continues at coordinate 9,951 of CABRIC010000040.1, forward strand.
ACAGCCAGGTTGTTGGCATCGCGTACCATCTGACGGTCGAGGCCATCGGCAAACGCCTGGTAGCAGGTCGTGGAATCGTAGAAGCGATCGCACAGGACCACCTTGCCGGCCGCGAGGGCGGGCGCGATAACCTCGTGCACCAGCTGGGCACGCGCTGCCTCGTAGAGCAGCAACTCGCAGGTGTCGCCCATCGCCGTATTGGCGGGGTCGAGCAGCAGAGCACGGATCTTTTCGCTGATGGCGGTGCCGCCCGGCTCGCGCAGGCTCACAACCTGGTAGCCAGCGAGTTCGAGCGCGCGGGCAAGCAGACGCGCCTGCGTGGACTTGCCGGCACCATCGACGCCCTCGAGCGTGATAAAGCTATGTTGAGCGGGCTCAAAAGCCATGGGCGCAGCCCCTTCCTACAAGGCGCGTAAATGCAGATATATCAACCAAGCCATGATACCCCAGTGCTCGGTGCGTCCCCAATGGCTAAAGGTGCCTTTCCGAAGTTGCGGTGAAATAGGGACTGATTGAAGCTCTGAGACCGCCAAACAGTCCCTATTTCACCGCAACTTATGATGGGGATTTTTGGGCGCTGGGTATAATCGTCGTATTGCATTGAAATGTGGCGAAAGGAGTGGCAATGTCTCGGTATTGCGCCTCGTGCGGCAAGCTTCTTGCAGATAATGCCAAGTTCTGCACCTCGTGCGGTGCACCCGTTGAGCAAACAACCGCGAGCGATAGCCAGCCCGCTTTTGAGCAGACCGGCTCCCTTGATACGCCGCAAGCCAAGGCGGACGACCCCCTCGCCTATCGCCCCGACCCCGCCGCAAGCCCTGCGGCCGTCGAGACCACGCAGCGCATACCCGTCGCGAGCGGCTCGCCCCAACAGCAGCCGGCTCCCGCATACACGCCCGCTTCGCCACAGACCCCCGCTCCCAAAAAGAGCGGCATCGGGCCGCTTATCGCCGTTATTGTTGTGCTGGTGGCGATCATCATCGCCCTGGTCGTTTTCTTTGTGATCAAGCCTTTCGACAACGCCGCCACGCAGACGACTGCCGAGGTAGCTAAGCTACACCATGACGTCGACGACGATGACCTAAGGCCTCTCGGCGATTCCAACAGCCTGTACGACGATGATGACGATGACGACGAGGATGGCGGCGAAGCAACGCTCTCCGAGCAGAACCTCTACCGCCGACTGAGCGAATACTACGACTTGCTCGAAGACCTCGACAACTACGTCCGTGGCTGCGCGCAGAACTTCAACGGCAGCTATCTGGAAGAAGATCGCACCACCCGTCAAAATCTCGCCGACGTCGCCGAGCGCACAGAGGACACCATCGAGCAGTATTACGACATCGTCGAGGACCTGGACGTCCCGACGAGCTCTAAGAACTACAGCTCCTGGGAAGACATCGTTGCCCTGTACGACGACCTGGATCACCGCATTGACGCAATCTGTGATGCCTGGGAGATCAGCCTGAAATACGCCAAGCCTGCGGACCACAAGAATGAGATCGTGGCGCCGCTGTCACGCGACAACGTGGCGGGCACCAATGACAATAAGTACCGCCTAGACTTTGAGGAGCGCTATCCCGGCGCCAAGCCTGTCGAGGTGAACTAGTGCTTTGTCGTTCCCGAGCCGGCAGTTAGGGACGTTCCTAAACTGCCGGCAGAAAAGGAACGTCCCTAACTGCCGGATAAAAAACGAGCGAGGATTTTGAGGTCCTCGCTCGTTTTTGTTTTAGGTGATGTTTCGACCGTGCGGCTACTTGTCGGCAGCGGTCTTTTTGGTAGTCGACTTCTTGGCCGTCGTCTTTTTGGCGGTCGTCTTCTTGGCAGCAGTCTTCTTTGTCGCCGTGGTCTTCTTGGCCGTGCTCGCCTTAGTCGTGGTCTTGCGGCCGCGGGCGGGCTTCTTCTCCTTGGTCGGGCAGTCCATGTTGACGCAGATACGCCACGGACCGCGCGCCGTGTTGACCACCACGATGGGAGCGCCGCACTCGGGACAGGTCTCGCCCGTCGCCTCGAGCTTGCCACGCGCCGGCAGCGGATAGCTCACGCCGCAGTCATCGTAGTTGGTGCAGCGGATAAAGCGCTTGCCGCTCTTCTCACTCTTGTGCGCGATCAGGTCGCCATGGCGTCCGGCCTCGGCGCACACCTTGCACTCGCCCACCTTAAGATCGGGCTCGTAGTTGGTGGGGCACGTGGGGTTCACGCAGATCTCGAAAGCCTTCTGACGGAACGGCTGGCATTTAATGCGCGGCGCGCCGCACTCGGGGCACACGGCCGCCTCGCCCTCGAGCGGACTCACCTTGACGCCGCTCGGCACCGGATAGGTCACATCGCAGTCGGGCCAGCCCATGCAGCCAATGAAGCTGCCACGGGTCTTGGCGCTCGTCTTCATAACCAGGTCCTTGCCGCACTTGGGGCAGGCGCCCACGCGCGCATCGGCCGTGACGGCATCGCTGATGGCGTCACCCAGCTCCTGCGTATGCTTGAGCAGCTCGTCGAGCACACCGGCCAGCAGCGCGCGCGAGTGCGTCACGACATGCTCTTCGGTGTCCTCGCCGCGCTCCACGCGGGTCATGTCGCCGTCGAGCTCACTGGTCATATCGGGACTCGTGATGCGCGGGGCAAACTGCGACAGCGCATCGATAATGGCGATACCCAGCTGACTCGGCTCCACGGGATCGTTTTTGAGGTAACGCACGGCGTACAGGCGCTCGATGATGCTCGCGCGCGTGGACTTGGTGCCCAGGCCGCGCTTTTCCATCTCCTGCACGAGCTTGCCCTGGCTGTAGCGCGCGGGCGGCTCGGTCTGCTTGGCCTCGAGTTTAATGTCGAACACGTCGACCGTATCGCCCTGCTCCAGCGGCGGCATCTGCTCGTCGCGCTTGAGTCCGTACGGGTACGCCTCGCGGAAACCCGGGGTCACGAGCACATCGCCCGAAGCCACGAACGGCTCACCGTTCACGTCGAGCTCGAGCTTGGTGTTCTCGATGGTCGCGGGACCCATAAGCGTCGCCAGGAAGCGGCGGGCGATAAGATCGTAGAGTTTGCGTTGGCCGCCATCAAGCGTGGACGGATCGCCCTCGCCCGTGGGGTAGATAGGCGGGTGGTCGGTGGTCTCGACTTTGCCGCGCGTGGGCTTCATGGGGCCGGCGAGCACCTTTTTGCACACGGGCGCCAGCGCCGGGTTGATCTTTGCCAGGTCGCTCACCACGGCGCCCAGATCGAGCGTCGCGGGGTACACGGTATTGTCGACACGCGGGTAGCTGATGAGGCCCGCCATGTAAAGGGACTCGGCGATGCGCATCGTACGCGCAGGCGAGATGCCCTCGGCCGCGGCGGCAGCCTGCAGCGAGGTCGTCGCAAACGGCGTGGGTGGCTGCTGCTTACGCGAGCGCTTGGTCACCGCGGCAACGGTCGCCGTCGCGACGCCGTCGACATGGCCGTATGCCGTCTCGGCAGCATCCTTGTCGGTAAAACGCGCCGTCTTGTGAGCGATCTTAAAGCGGTCGTCCTCGGCGGCGCCCTGCGCGGCACCCATGCCGCGAATCTGCCAATAGTCCTCGGGCACAAACGCCATGCGCTCGCGCTCGCGCTCGACCACCAGGGCAAGCGTCGGCGTCTGCACGCGGCCGGCGGAACGCACGTTGCCAAAGCCGCCAAACTTGGCGAGCGTCAGGTAGCGCGTGAGCACCGCACCCCAAATGAGGTCGATGTGCTGACGGCTCTCGCCGGCGTCGGCCAGGTTCTGGTCGAGCGAGACAAGGTTATCGAAGGCCTGCGTGATCTCGGCCTTGGTAAACGAAGAATACTGGGCGCGGGCGACCGGCAAGTCGGGCGCCACCTCGCGCACCTTGTTGAGGGCGTCCGAACCAATCAGCTCGCCCTCGCGATCGAAGTCCGTGGCGATGATGACGCTGTCGGACTTTTTGGCGAGGTTCTTAAGCGAGCGGATGAGTTCCTTCTCGGCCGGCAGCTTAATGACGGGTGCCCAGATGAGATACGGCAGACTCTCGAGCTTCCAGCCCTTGATGGAGATACCGTCGGCAAGAAACGGCTTGCGCTTGGTGTCGTAGGGCGGGCGTGCCAGGCCATCGGGCATGTCGGCCGGCAGTATCTCGCCGTCCTCGGTAACCGAATACCAGCCCAGCTTTTTATCGAATAGCACGCTGTCGCAAAAATCGGGCGCAAGGATGTGACCGGCCAGGCCGATGGTCACGCACTCCTCGCCCTTCCACTCAAAACGATAGATGGCGGTGTTGTACACCTTGTCCTTTTTGGGTTTACCCGTGGACAGACGCTCGGCGATCTGACGCGCAGCGTCGTTTTTCTCGGCGATGATGAGCTTCAAAAGAGGCTCCTATCTCGTATCTCTGCGGCTACGCCCGCCCGTATGGCGGCCGACTTACGCCCTTGCTTGCTCAATCTGCCCGATGAGCCAATCGCACCAGGCATCCATGCCCTCGCCCTTGCGCGCGCTCACGGCAAACCGCGGCGCCTGCGGATTGAGGTCATCGAGTGTCTTAGTATACCTATCCATGTCAAAATCGAAAGCCGGGGCCACGTCGACCTTGTTGAGCAGCTGCGCGCCGGCGTGCTGGAAGATGCCCGGGTACTTGACGGGCTTGTCGTCGCCCTCGGGCACCGAGAGAATCATGATGGACAGGTTCTCGCCCAGGTCAAAGTCGACCGGGCAGACCAAGTTGCCCACGTTTTCGATAAAGATGACGTCGATGTTCTCCAGACCGACGGCTTGGTCGAAGGCGTCGGCGGCCTCCATGATCATGTTGCCCTCGAGGTGGCACAGGCCGCCCGTGTTGATCTGGATGGCGGGCATGCCGGCTTCCTTCATGGTGATGGCGTCGACATCCGAGGCAATATCGCCCTCGATGACGGCACAGCGCAGGCCGGCCTTGTCGCGCAGGCGCTCGTTGGTGCCCAGGATCGTGGTGGTCTTGCCCGAACCGGGGCTCGACAAGACGTTGATCACATAGGTGTTTGTCTCTTTAAATCGCTGTCGCAGCTGATCTGCCAGGCGCTCATTGCGCGACAGGATCGGCGACGCGATATCAATCGTTTTCTCAGCCATACTCAGCGCTCCTTACTTCTACCATTTGGGGACGGGGTAGAAAAGGTAGATTTCGTCGTTGACATGCGCTGTTTTGCCTGCTTGCACACGTCAAAATGAAATGTCAAGCCGCACAGCACGCCTATTTCTACCATTTATACCCCGTCCCCAGATGGCTAGCGGGCTAATCGTCGGGGGTTTCGATTTCGATACTTGCGATGTCGAGCTCGCGGCCGTGCAGCAGGCGCACGTTGGCGCCGCCGCAGTGAGGGCAGCGACAGTGAAAGCGATCATGCTCGAAAACCTCGCCGCAGTCCAGGCACTCGCTTTGTGGATGGACTTCCTCCACGGCAAGCTCGCAGCCGCGCGTGAGCGGGTCCTCGTCGCGGAACGTCTCCCACGCAAAGTCGAGCGCCTCGCGCACCACCTCGGTCATATCCCCGATACGCAGCGTTACCAAAACGGCGCGCGAGGCCCCCGCCCCACGCGCCGCGCGAATCACTGTATCGAGTATGCCGTTGACAATGCCAACCTCGTGCATACCGATTTACTCCTCGTCATCCTCATCGTCCGAGAACAGGTCCAGACGACTCACAAACAAGCCCTCCTTGCCCTCGCGCGCGGTAATGACCACTCGGGCGATGGCAAGCGAAATCTCGTAGAGCGAGAGCAGGGCGCCGTACATGAGGCCCAGCGTAACGGGTGAGCCGTCGGGCGTAATCACAGCCGAGCCCACAAGCAGGCCAACGTATACGTAACGCCAGGCACTGCGGAAGGCCGCGTAGGACACGATATGAAAGACGGACAGGTAGAAGATGATGAGTGGCAGCTCAAACGCCACGCCAAAGCCGATCATAAAGAGCAGCTCCATGTTGACGTAGTTCTCCAGATCGGGCAGCGCCGTAGCGACGGCCGAAGTCTCGCCAATAAGCCACTCAAAGCCCGCCGGGATGATGATGAAGTAGCAAAAGATTGCGCCCAGGAAGAACAGCACCGTCGAGGCGAGCACCGTGGGCACGACCCACTTGCGCTCGCTGGGACGCAGTGCCGGCAGGAAAAACGCCAGAATCTGCCAGATGATCATGGGCGTGCACATGACCACGGCCATCTTGATGGCCAGCGAGAAGCGCAGACCAAAGCCGCCGAGTGTGGTGGTGATGTAGAACTTACCGTCCGGCACAAAGGAGCGGATGGGGTCTTCCAGGATATCGAGTACCACGGGCGTGGCGAAATACAGCACGATGGCGGCGGCAAACACCGACACGACCACGATGGTCAGGCGGCGACGGAGCTCGCCCAGGTGATCGAAGAGCGGCATGCGCGCAGGTCCGATAGGCATTACTCATCGCCTCCCTTCGGGGCATCGGCGGTGGCAGCCTCGGCAACGGCCTCGTCCTCGGCCTCGAGCTCGCGAGCGAGCTGGTCGACGACAGCCTTGCGCTTACGGGGACGACGGGCGTAGAGGTCAGCCGTCGTGGGCTCTGCCGGCTCGGGCTCGGGCTCCGGCTCTGCAGCAGGCTCGGGCTCGGCGACGGCAGCGGCAGGCTCGGTCTTGGCGGACTCGGCGCTCTCGGCCTCATCAGCAGCGCCTTCGCCCTCGGTGGCACCCTCGCTCGCAGCCTTCTCGGCGGCAAGGCGGGCACGGCGCTCGGCAAAAGTCTCCTTCTTTGCGGGCGCAGCCGTCTCGACGGCACCCTCGTCCGCATCGGAATCGTCATCGACGGCAGCCTTCTTGGGCTTGACCGGGGCCGACGCGGCCTCGCTCACCGGATCGATAATCTCGGACTGAACAACGGCCGTCATCTTTTCCTGCGTCTCGCGGAACTGACGGATGGCACGGCCGATTGTGCGGCCCATCTGCGGGAGCTTATCCGGGCCAAACAGCAAAAAGCCGAAGACCACGATGATCGCGAGCTCACCCTCTCCAATACCAAACACACATACCTCCAAGGCTCGATGTGAGTCGAGCCCGCACCGCGCCATTCGGCCGGAACTCGTCTATTCATTCGGTCAAGTATAGCGCCCGGACGCCAAAACGTCCGAGCGCATCACAAACATATGCCAAACGGCACGCCCTTTTGGGGACAAAGATTATGCAGCGGTAATCGAAATCTCCTGGTCGACACCCAACAGCTGAATCACGCGCATCACCTGGGGCTGCACATTGGTGCAGCTAAAGCGCTTGCCGTGGTCGACCGCGTGGTGCGCGGCACCCACGAGCACGCCAATGCCCGTCGAATCGATGTAGCTCACCTGGGCAAAGTCGAGCTCAACGGCCTCGGTGGGCTGCTCGAGCGCCAAGTCGATGGCGTTGCGCAGACTATCGGCATTGGAGATATCAATCTCGCCGGTTACCTTAATGGTATAGAGCTCTGGCGTGGGGTTGGTGGAAATACCCAAATCCATGTATACGCTCCTTTACGTATCGAAAGTGCGGATAGTACGGGAAGCCGCGCGTTAGGCGCGCTCGGCACGCGCAAGCTCGGCAGCGACCAGCTTCACAGCCAGCACCAGCACATCGAGCGCGGCCTCCAGGTCCTCGACCGTGGGATAGCTCGGCGCGATGCGGATGTTGGTGTCGCGCGGGTCCTTGCCATAGGGCCAGGTAGCACCGGCCGGCGTGAGCTTGACGCCCAGGTCGGCGCAAAGCGCGGCGACCTTCTGGGCCGAGCCCTCGGGACCATCGAAGCTTACAAAGTAGCCGCCGCGGGGGTGCGTCCAGGTGGCACAGTCTGTGTCGCCCAAGCCCTCGGTGAGCTTGCGCTCGACGGCCTCAAAGCGCGGACGCAGGAACTCGGCATGCTTTTTCATGTGCTCCTTGACCGCCTCGATGGTGGGAAGGAAGCGCACGTGACGCAGCTGGTTGAGCTTGTCGGCACTGATGAGGCCGGCCTTCAGGCGCTTGGAGAACTCCGCGATAACCGCGGAGCTCGCACCGATAAAGCCGATACCGGCACCCGGGAAGGTGATCTTGGACGTCGAGGCGAATGCCACCACGCGGTCCTCGGTGCCCGCCGCGCGAGCGAGGTCGAAGATGTTTGCGAGCTCGTCGGTCTCGTCGTACAGATCGTGCACGCAGTAGGCGTTGTCCCAGAAGATGCGGAAATCGGGTGCGGCCGTGGGCATCTCAACCAGGCGGCGCACAGTGTCCTCGCTAAAGGTGATGCCCGTGGGGTTGGAATACTTGGGCACGCACCAGATGCCCTTGATGGAATCGTCGGCGGCAACCAAGCGCTCGACCTCGTCCATGTCGGGACCGTTGTCGGTCATCGCGACGGGGACGTTCTCGATACCCAGATCGGCGGTGATGCCAAAGTGGCGGTCGTAGCCGGGAACCGGGCACAGGAACTTGACCTTCTTGCCGTCGTGCGCGGCCTCGTAAGCCTCCCAAGGGTCGCTACCACATGAGCCGCAACGCCAGAACATACCGGCGATATCGTGCTCGATCAGCAAACTCGACGAACCCAGCACGAGCGTCTGCTCGGCAGGGCAACCCAGGAACTCCCCTGCCAATTTGCGTGCCGAAGGAATACCCTCAAAACAGCCGTAATTGGAGCAGTCGACGTTGCCGTCGTGCAGATCGGCATCGGCATTGAGGATATCGAGCATGGGTCGAGAGATGTCCACCTGGGAGGGCGACGGCTTGCCGCGGGCCATGTCGAGCGCCAGGCCCTTGGCCTTGACCTCGGCGACCTCGGCTTTGAGCGCCTCAATGGCGGCATCGAGTTCGGTGGTTTCCATCTTCTGGTAGATCGTCTGCATGGGTGCGACCTTTCACGAAGCGGTACGTTGCAATTCTTCTAAGTATAGACCGCCACCGTCGCAACGTTATGAAGCCGTGATAGATTAAGTCCATCGCAATGAATTACGAATCGCCGCGCATGCCGGCGTGGAGCGCCCAAGGAGGCACTATGGAGTACGGATCGTTCCAGGCCGAGGAATTCGGCGACCTGCAGCGCCTGGTCGACGGACTGTTTTACGACCGCCACGCCATCGACCGCCTGGATCTGATCGTACAGGCCGAAATCTTGGACCTGGCGCCCGATCTCATGGAAATCGTCAACCTGCTACCGCCCGGCTATTACGACCGCCAGTCACTTTGCGACCAGCTCAACTCCGCCTTGGCCGCCCACGGCTGGGGCGCCATCTACGGCACCGTGGAATAAGCCTCGAGGCCGACGATTTGGCCCGTTTCCCGAC
>CABRIC010000041.1 GCA_902470905.1 uncultured Collinsella sp.
CCTGGTTCGCAGCCGTACCGGCCGTGCCATTATGGCCGTGCGCGACAACAAGATCGCTGCCGAGTCTGTGGGCATCTCCGTCACCGAGTACCGCATGATCGCCTTCGTGGTTTCCGCTGCCCTCGCCGGTGCTGCCGGAGCCCTCTTCGGCGGTAACTTCTCGCAGCTCTCCGCCACCAAGTTCGACTTCAACACGTCCATTCTCATCCTGGTGTTCGTGGTCCTGGGCGGTCTGGGCAATATGCGCGGCTCCGTCATCGCGGCGGCGCTGCTCACGGTGCTTCCCGAGCTGCTTCGTCAGTTCTCGGACTACCGCATGCTCATCTACGCCATCGTGCTGATCCTGGTCATGATCTTTACCAACAACCCGCAGCTCAAGGCGTTCTTCGGTCGCGTCAAGGACCGCTTTGCTTCCAAGAAGGAGGTGGCAGCCGATGCCCAGTAAATTTGAGTTCAAGAAGGGCAAGATGGTCCCGTATCCTTCTGGCGCCATCGTTCCCGATCGTGACCTGGGCGAGCGCCCTGCACTCGAGTGCATCCACCTGGGCATTGAGTTCGGTGGCCTTAAGGCAGTCGACGACTTTAGCCTGACTATCGGCAAGACCGAGATCGCCGGTCTGATCGGTCCCAACGGCGCCGGCAAGACCACGGTCTTCAACCTGCTCACCAAGGTGTACCAGCCCACGCATGGCACCATCCTGCTCGACGGCGAGGACACCTCGGGCAAGTCGGTCTACCAGGTCAACCGCATGGGTATTGCCCGTACCTTCCAGAACATTCGCCTATTCAACACCATGACGGTGGAGGATAACGTCAAGGTCGGCCTGCATAACCAGGAGCGCTACTCCGGTTTTGAGGGCGTGCTGCGCCTGCCTACGTATTGGAAGCACGAGAAGGCCGCCCACGAGCGCGCCATGGAGCTGCTGTCCATTTTTGACATGGAGCACCTGGCAAATGAACAGGCCGGCTCGCTTCCTTACGGCGCCCAGCGTCGTCTGGAGATCGTCCGCGCGCTTGCAACCAACCCCAAGCTACTGCTGCTCGATGAGCCTGCCGCCGGCATGAACCCGTCCGAGACCGCGGAACTCATGGAGAACATCGTCAAGATTCGCGACACCTTCGGCATCGCCATCATGCTTATCGAGCATGATATGTCGCTCGTTATGAACATCTGCGAGGGCATCTGCGTGCTCAACTTTGGTAAGGTCATCGCCAAGGGCACGGCAGAGGAAATCCAGAACAACGACGCCGTTATCGAGGCATATCTGGGCAAGCAGGATAAGGGGGAGAACTAAATGGCAGAGCCGATGCTTTCCGTCTACAACATCAACGTCTGGTACGGCGCCATCCACGCCATTAAGGACATCTCCTTTAACGTTAACGAGGGCGAGATCGTGGCCTTGATTGGTGCCAACGGTGCCGGCAAGTCCACAACGCTCAAGACCGTCTCGGGCCTGCTGCGTTCCAAGACCGGTTCCATCAAGTTTATGGGCGAGGACATTACTCATACGCCCGCTGATAAGCTGGTTGGTAAGGGCCTGGCTCAGGTTCCCGAGGGTCGTCGCGCCTTTTTGCAGATGACGGTCGAGGAGAACCTGGAGATGGGCGCCTATACGCAGCCCAAGTCCACGGTGGCTCCGGGCCTGGAGCGCGTCTACGAGCAGTTCCCGCGCCTGAAGGAACGCCGTCGCCAGGTCGCCGGCACCCTTTCGGGCGGCGAGCAGCAGATGCTCGTTATGGGGCGCGCCCTTATGAGTAACCCCAAACTGCTTATGCTCGACGAACCCTCCATGGGTCTGGCGCCGATTCTGATAGAACAGATCTTCCAGATTGTCGAGGATCTGCACAAGGCCGGCACCACAGTGCTTCTGGTCGAGCAAAACGCACAGATGGCTCTTTCCATCGCCACGCGCGGCTACGTGCTCGAGACCGGCAAGATCACCATGACCGGCACGGGCCAAGAACTCCTGCATGACGACAACGTCCGCAAAGCTTACCTGGGTGGTTAATCCATTCAACAAAGGGGGCGCTGACCAACCCGGTCAGCGCCCCCTTTTTAAGTTGCGGTGGAATAGGGACTAAATGGGAGTCTAAGAGGCCAAAACAGTCCCTATTCCACCGCAACTTCATGGGGATGTGTGACAATGCCCGTCGGAAAACATCTGCTGTCTTTGGGGGTCTATCTATGCTGTACGAGTTTTGTGCCGAGAACTTTGAGCGGGTGCCGGCGGCTATCGATGCCGGTGCAAGGCGTATTGAACTGTGCGACAACCTTGCCGTTGGTGGCACTACACCCTCGGCCGGTGTTATCAGCGCTACAGTCAGCTATGCTCACGAGCATGACGCGCGAGTGGTGTGCATGATTCGCCCGCGTGGCGGCGACTTTCATTACAACCAAGACGAGCTGCGTATGATGGAGATGGACCTGGGCCTTGCCGTGAGCGCCGGCGTTGACGGCTTGGTCTTTGGCTGCTGCAAGCCCTGCGCCGGCGGCTGGGCGCTCGACGAACTCACGCTCGGTGCCCTCGTGATGGCTGCGGGCTGCGCGACCGAGGAGTGCAAGCGTGGGCCCATCGACATCACCTTCCACATGGCGTTTGATCAGCTCTCGCCCGAGGCTCAGCTCGACGCGATTGACATACTCGTCGACTGCGGCATCACACGCATCTTGACGCATGGCGGCGCTGCCGGTACGCCGATCGAGGACAACTTCGAAAACCTGGCCCACTTGATCGAGTATGCGGGCGACCGCTTGACCATCCTTCCCGGCGGCGGCATTTCCACGGCCAACCGCGATACCGTGGCGGCGGCACTGGGCGTCTCCGAGCTCCATGGCACAAGGATCGTACCGCTGGAGGTGTAGCCCGTGGCGCTTGTATTCGATGTTCAGCAGGCGAGTGGCAAGCCCGACGACAACCGTCGCCCCGGTACCGCGTGTCCCTTTTGCAACACGGAGGGGCTCACCAACATCATCCGGCGCGACGGTGACTGCATCTGGCTCGAGAATAAGTTCAAAACCCTGCGCGCCACCCATCAAACCGTGCTAATCGAGTCGGCCGATCACGATGCCGACCTGGTGACCTATGAGCCGGATGAACTCCACCATGTGATGCGGTTTGCCCTGGGTTGCTGGCAGCAGATGATCGATTCACAGCAGTATCGAAGCGTGCTCATGTACAAGAACAAGGGTCCGCTCTCGGGCGGCAGCCTCGTTCATCCGCACATGCAGATTGTGGGTTTGGAGCAGGAAGACGGCTATGCTTCGCTGACTTCCGCCAATTTCGAAGGCATCAATGTCTGGCAACAGGGGAGAATCTCGGTCAACATCTCAATCGAACCGATTATGGGGTTCTTTGAGGTCAACGTTTCAGCCCCGCAGGGAATCGCCGCCAGCGATGGCATGCGAGACCAAGCCGAGGCGGATCTCTTCGCCGATGCGATCCAGGTAGCTCTGCGCTATATCCTGAACGAGCACCACGGTGGTCGCGCAGAGTCGTACAACCTGTTCTTCTATCACCTGGGCGGTCGGACCATTGCCAAGGCGCTGCCGCGTTGGGTGGTTTCGCCCTACTTTGTCGGCTATCGTTTGGCCCAGGTCAATGCTGAGACCACGCTCGATGTCGATGCTGAGCGCCTGCGTGCGCATCTGGAAACGCTCGTATAGCAAGACTAACACCCGCGTAATGCGGACAGTCTAGCGCCCCATGGCGTCGCGGCCGGCCTCGACTCGCTTGCGCTGGGCGGCGCGCTCCTCGCCGGTCAGACGCTCAAAGAGATGCCCGATAAACGAGGCGAGCACCTGCTGAAACAGCGTTCCGCACATGACGGGAAACACGACTTCGCCCGGAAAGTATTGCGTGGCGATGACGGCGCCCGAAGAGATATTGCGCATGCCGCAGGTAAAGCACATGGTGGTCGTTTCACTATATGGCAGATGCAGCGCGCGGGCGACCAGAATGCCGACGACAAAGCCGCTGATGGCGAAGACCAAAATAAAGAGGGCTACTTCCAAGCGCACCGCGTTCATGTGCAGCATGTACTCGCTCATGGCGGTGGAGTTGGAGGCGATAACGCCCATCATCATGAACTTGCAGGCGGGCGAGAGCGCGGGGGAGAGTTTCTCGTGTCCCCAGCCGTGCGTGAGCTCGTTGATCACGATGCCGAGCACGGCGGGGATGGCAATCATAAAGGCCATGTTCTGCATCATGCTCGGAACATCGATTGCGACGGTGGCGCCCAACAGGAGCTTGAGCGTGAGCGGAATCGTTACGGGCGATATAACCGAGGACGTCAGGATGATGGTGAGCGCGAGCGGGCCGTTGCCGCCGAACATGCTAATCCACATAAAGGCAGTGACTGCCACGGGTACGCTGTACTCGAGCACGATGCCGCAGACAAGGTTGGGGTTGGAGCCAAAGAACAGTGAGCCCATGGCATACGCCGCGATGGGGATGATCACAGCCGAGACAAATAACGCCAAAATCAGATGCAGGGGACGGCGGAACACCTCAGCTACCTGGTGGAAGGTGTTGCTGAGCGCGCCTTGGAACGTCATAAAGGCAAACAGGGTGGGAACGATGGGCTTGAGAACGCCGATCTGCTGAGGAAAGAGCACGCCGAGCGCCACGCAAATCGGAACGATGACCTGCATATGCCCCGCGAGAAATTTGCCCAGTCCAACCCATTGCTTCATATGCGCTTGTGACTCCCTTTGCTCGTGAATCCGTTTTGAATGGATATGCTAGACGCTCGCATGCGTCCGTGTGGCTGAAACGCTCGATTATTTCGAGGCTATTACCGCCCTCGTTTATCGAAACCACGGCGTGCTGGATGTTGTGCGTCCGCGCTGCACGGTATAATAAATCCGTTCAACAGATCTGCCTGCCGAAGCGGGCATGCACAGAGGACTCATCGCTATGAACCGTGAGAGGTATCGCGGCGACCTGCCCCTATCGGGGGTGGGCGCCTATGTCATCGCTTAAGACGACGCATCGCTGGGCGGTCGCTCAGCAAAACCCCGAGCTCGAAAAGGAGCTTTCGGCTGGCCTGGGCATACCCGGGCTGGTGGCGCGCATTATGGTTGCGCACGGCATTACATCCATCGAGGAAGGCCAGCTGTTTTTGACGCCTTCGCTCGATCGCGACTGGGCGGACCCACTCGTTATTCCGGGCATGGTGGTCGTCGCCGACCGCGTTGAGCGTGCTATTCGCAGCCACGAGCGTATCGCCGTCTTTGGCGATTTTGACGTCGACGGCATTACGTCGACTTGTCTGTTGACCGAGGCGCTACGTTCGTTTGGCGCCAACGTCACGCCGTTTATTCCGCACCGCTTTGACGAGGGCTACGGCCTGTCGCGTGCGGCGCTCGACCGCGTCAACGAGCTCGCTCAACCCAACCTGATTGTGACCGTCGATAACGGTATTGCTGCCAAGGAAGAGGTCTCCTATCTGGAGAGTCTGGGGATCGATTTGGTGGTCACGGACCATCACGAGCCGTCCGACCAGGTGCCGCAGGGCGTGCCCCTGACCGATCCCAAGCTCGAGGACGAGGGCCCCTCGCGCGAGCTTGCCGGTGCCGGTGTGGCGCTTAAGCTGGTGCAGGTCCTGGGCGAGCGTTTGGGCAAGCCGTCGTATTGGCGTTCGCTGATAGAGGTCGCGGCGCTGGGCACCGTGTCCGACATGATGCCGCTCACGCCCGAGAATCGCGCACTGGTCGCCGAGGGCATCCAGCAGATGCGCGTGACGGCCCGCCCCGGTTATATCGCGCTTGCCGCGCTTGCCAAGGCCGACCTTTCTACCATTACGGCCGACGGCCTGTCGTTTTCGCTCATCCCTCGTCTGAATGCTGCCGGCCGCATGGCTGATCCCAAGCTGGCGCTCGACCTGCTGCTTGCCCGCGACCCCATCGAAGCGAGCGCGCTTGCCGCCGAGCTCGAGGAAATCAATCGCCAGCGCCGTGAGATCGAGGCGGAGCTCACGCGCGATGCCATGGCAAAGGTCGAGGAGACCTATGACGGCGGACGCGCGATCGTCGTGGGCGGCGAAGGCTGGCACGAGGGCGTCAAGGGCATCGTGGCAAGCCGTCTGACCAACCGCTACCACGTGCCGGCGCTGCTGTTCTCGATCGAGGACGGTATCGCGCGCGGCTCTGGTCGCTCGGTGGGCAAAGTCAACCTGTTCGACGCCGTAGAACGCTGCTCCGACCTGCTGATTCGTCGCGGCGGGCATGCCGGTGCGGTGGGCGTGACCATCGAGGCATCCAAGCTCGATGAGTTCCGCCGTCGCCTTTCGGCCGTGCTATCGGAGCTTCCTGCCGATGACTTTGAGGACACTGACGAGGTTGCCGCCACCGTTGACCTCTCCGAGCTAAATATCGAGACTATCGAGCAGATCTCCCGTCTTGAGCCGTTTGGCCAGGGCAACAAGGTGCCGCTGTTGGCGGCCGAGGGCGTGACAATGTGCGATCGCGCCGTGGTGGGCAAAACTGGCGAGCACATGCGCTTCGTGGTGACCGATGGCGCCGCGAGTGTGCCGGCCATTATGTTCCGCGTGCCGCAGATTGATAAGCTCATCAATTGCGATAGCGCCGTCGACTTGGTGTTCGAGGCCGTGGCCGAGCATTGGCAGGGACGTGTAAAGCCCAAGCTCATGGTCAAGGATGTCTTGGTCCGCGATACCACGGCGCCCAGCGTTGACGACCCGGCATGTGAGCTTCGCCGCGGCGTGGAGCCTGCGGACGTCGGTCTTCGTCTGGAGTCCCGCAAGCGCCAAACGCTCGCCCAGCTTTCCTATACCGAGCTGACGCGCTCGCTTATTCATAGCTTTATCGGCTCGAACCAGCCGCACCGCGCGCAGGTCGAGGCGCTCGATGCCCTGGCCGATCACCAAAGTGTTCTGGCCGTTATGGGAACGGGGCGCGGCAAGTCTCTTATCTTCCATGTGCATGCTGCGCGCGAGGCGGTCCTTCGCGGGCGTGCGAGCATCTTTGTCTATCCGCTGCGCGCGCTCGTTGCCGACCAGGCCTATCACCTCTCGTCGACGATGGCCGCGCTCGGCATTGGCGTGGGCGTGCTGACCGGCGAGACCGTGGAGGCGGCGCGCGATGACGTGTTTGCCGGCTTGGCTTCGGGCCGCACCGGCATCGTGCTCACGACGCCCGAGTTCCTGTCCATTCACCGCGACCGCTTTGCGCGTTCGGGGCGCATCGGTTTTGTCGTTATCGATGAGGCGCATCATGCCGGTCTTGCCAAGGGCGGCGACCGCAGCGCCTATCTCGACATGCCCGATATCCTCAAGGCCTTGGGCGACCCGGTCGTTCTGGCCACGACTGCCACCGCAACGGCTCCGGTCGTTGCGGAGCTCGCCCGCGTGCTACCGATTACCCGTACGGTGGTCGACGAGACGGTGCGCGAGAACTTGCAGCTCGAGGACGATCGCGATCTTTCGAGCCGCGAAAACCGCCTGGTGTCAATCGTGGCGACGGGGGAGAAGACTGTCATCTACGTCAACTCGCGCGACCAGTCCGTGGCGCTTGCTAAGACGCTGCGCAAACGGGTACCCGATTGCGCGACCCGCATCGCGTTCTATAACGCGGGCCTTACGCGCGCCGACCGCCATCGCGTAGAGGAGGCGTTTCGTGACGGAAGCCTCAGCTGCATCGTCTCGACATCTGCCTTTGGTGAGGGCGTCAACCTGCCCGATATCCGCCATGTCGTGCTCTACCACATGCCGTTTGGCGGCATTGAGTTTAACCAGATGAGCGGCCGCGCCGGTCGCGACGGCCAACCTGCCGTGATTCACCTGCTCTATTCGTCGCGTGACGCTCGCATTAACGAGCGCCTGCTCGACTGCTACGCGCCCGAGCGCGACGAGCTCGTCACGCTCTATCGCGCGTTGCAGACCATGTGGCGCTCCAACCGCGGCAAGACTGGGGACGATTCCTTTAGCGCGAGCGATATCGACATCGCGCAGATGTGCCTTGCCATCGATGCTCGCACGCCGGTCGACGAGCGCTCGGTGGAAAGTGGCCTGGGAATCTTCGAAGAGCTTGGTTTCTGTCGCGTTTCGGGGTTTGACGACACCCGTCGCATCGCGATGGCCGAAAACCCCGGCCGCGTGCAATTGAGCAGGTCAATTCGCTATTTGGAGGGCTTGCGCTCGCGCATGGAGTTCTCGGCTTTCCGGAGTTGGGCGCTCGATTCGTGCGCTTCTGATATGCTAGCCAAAGTTAACTGCCCGATCGTACCGCGGGCCTAGGGGAAGGGGACCTCGATGGATGCCGCAGCCCGTACCGCCCATGATTCCACCCTCCAGCCTTTTTCGGAGATGGAGCACTATAAGCATGCCGATGAGCTGCCACCCGAGATTATGGCGGACAGCTACGACAAGCTGGAGCGCCTGTGCCTCAAATATATGAATGAGGACGACTTCTCTAAGGTGGAGCAGGCCTATTGCTTTGCTGCCGAGAAGCACTGCAACCAAAAGCGCCGCTCGGGCGAGATGTACATTAACCATCCCGTCGAGGTGGCCATCATTTTGGCCGATCTCAAGATGGACTGCGATGTGGTGTGCGCCGCGCTGCTGCACGATACCGTCGAGGATACCGAGACCTCGCTTGCCGATGTGTCAAGCCTGTTTGGCGATACGGTGGCCGAGCTCGTCGATGGCGTGACCAAGCTTACCAACATCGAAGTCGATAGCATGGACGAGAAGCAGGCGCTTACGCTGCGCAAGATGTTCCTCGCTATGTCCAAGGACATCCGCGTCATTATCGTTAAGCTTGCCGACCGCCTGCATAACATGCGCACCCTTGCAGCCCTGCGCGAGGACCGTCGCCTGTTTAAGGCTCGCGAGACCATGGACGTGTATGCGCCCCTGGCCGACCGTCTGGGCATGAGCTCTATCAAGTGGGAGCTCGAGGACCTGTCCTTCTTCTACCTGGAGCCCGATGCCTACCAGCGCATCGCGCGCATGGTGGCTGAGTCGCGCGAGGTTCGCGAGCGCTATCTGGCCGAGACTATCAAAACGCTCACCGATGAACTCAACCGCATTGGCCTGGAGGGCTTCCAGATCAACGGCCGCTCCAAGCACTATTGGTCCATCTACCAAAAGATGAAGCGCAAGGGCAAGGAATTCTCCGAGATCTACGACCTGGTGGCACTGCGCGTCATCACGCATTCGGTGCGTGATTGCTACTCCACGCTCGGCGCGGTGCATACGCTGTGGCACCCCATGCCCGGTCGCTTTAAAGACTATATCGCCATGCCCAAGGTCAATAACTACCAGTCGCTCCATACGACGGTTATCGGCCCCACGGCCCGCCCGCTCGAGATTCAGATTCGAACCTATGAGATGCATGAGCAGGCCGAGTACGGCATTGCCGCCCACTGGCTCTATAAGAAGTCAGGCGGATCGTCTGCGTCTAAGACCAATGATGCCCAGCGTCTGGACGACCAGATTAACTGGCTCAAGCACTCACTCGACTGGGCGGCGTCTGACGAGATCACCGATGCCAAGGAATACCTGCACTCGCTGAAGGTCGACTTGTTTGACCAGGAGATTTTTGTCTTTACGCCCAAGGGCGAAGTCATGGCGCTTCGTGCCGGCTCCACGCCGCTCGACTTTGCCTACGCCGTTCACACCGAGGTGGGCAACCACTGCGTCGGCGCTAAGATCAACGGTGCGGTGGCCCCGCTCACGCACGAGATCAAGACGGGCGACCGTGTCGAGATCCTGACCAACAAGAGTTCCAAGCCGTCGCGTGATTGGCTCAAGATCGTTAAGACACCTTCCGCCAAGTCAAAGATCCGCCGTTACTTCGCCGCCGCGACCAAAGACGATGACGCTGCTGCCGGCCGCGATATACTGGCCAAGGACCTGCGCAAGCGCGGGTATGGCATCTCTACGCCGCGATCCACGCGTGCGCTCAACGCCGTGGCGGAGCAGTTTAACTTCAAGCAGCTCGAGGACCTGTTTGCCGCCGTCGGCGCCGGCAAGGTTGCCCCGCGCGCTGTGGGCAATAAGGTCGAGCAAATCTTGGACCCCAAGCCCGAGGAACAGCTCACCAAGGCCGAGGCTATCGCCGAGGTCGTGAAGCAGCCCGCTCGCGGCTCCAACCGCAAGCCGCAAAAGCGCGGCAAGAGCGCTAGTAACGGCATTATCGTCAAGGGTGAGAGCAACAGCGGTCTGCTGGTCCGCCTGGCGCATTGCTGCAATCCGGTGACGGGCGACGATATCGTCGGCTTCATCACGCGCGGTCGTGGCGTTTCGGTGCATCGCGCCAACTGCCCCAACGTCAAGGGTCTTATGGAACATCCCGAGCGCATGATCGATGTGGAGTGGGACGGCGCCGCCGACACCCTCTTCCAGGTCGAAATCGTGGTCGAGTGCCTGGACCGCATGGGCCTGCTCAAGGATGTCACCATTGCCATTGGCGATGCGGGCGGCAATATCCTCTCTGCCGCCACGTCGACCAACCGCGAGGGTATTGCAACCCTGCGCTTTATGGTCGAGATCTCGGATGCGAGTGGTCTGGATCCGCTGCTGTCCTCTATCAGCAGCGTTGACTCGGTCTACGACGCTCGCCGTCTTATGCCCGGCGAAGGCGGAGCTCAGCTCAAGCGCCGTGTGTAGGTGCGAGAGCCTCTCAGCATCATAGATATTGGTTACGTTCGAGGCATCGTTTGGTGCCTCGAACGTATTTTAGAAGGAGGGTATGCGCATGGGCGATATGACTTTGGACCTGACACCCCGAGGTGCGGCTTCGATTGAGGCGCTCGTCAACGGCCCCATTCAGACCAACAGTTACGCCGTGATTTCGAATGACGAGTGCTTAATCGTCGATCCGGCGTGGGAGGGCGAGTGTCTTGTGGAGCATATCCGCACCGCGCATCCCGAGGTGCGCGTACTCGGCTCTGTCTGCACGCACGGTCATGCCGACCATGTTGGCGGGGTTGCCGGGGTTCGAGCTGTCGTTGGCGACAGCGCGCTATATGAGTTGTGCGCTAAGGACGTGACGGTACCTCGCGCAAATATCGAGGAGCAGCGCGCCATGTGGGGTATCGAGACACCCGATCCGGGTGAACCGACGCGCCTGCTCGCCGAGGGCGATACAATCGAGGTGGGCGATATCTGCCTGCAGGTGATCGAGACGCCAGGGCATACGCCGGGTGGCATTGTCTTGTTCGCCGCCACCGAGCAGGGAAGCATCGCCTTTGTTGGCGACACGCTGTTCCCAGGCAGCCACGGCCGCACCGATCTTGCCGGTGGCGACGAGACGGCGATTCTGCGCTCGCTCTCCAAGCTCGCCCGGCTTCTCCCGCCCGATACCGTTTGCCTAACCGGCCATGGCGATTCGACCACGATGGCGCGCGAACTTATGCAGAACCCGTTTATGCAGATGTAGGCTCGAAGCCGTCGTCCGAACCACGAAGACCGCTCAATCGTCAAGCTATTTTCCCCAGTGGGTCGATTCTGTGGGGCAAACGGTCAAAATTTGTCCAATCGGATGGTATTCGTGAACAAACGAACGTTTATGCTCGGGTATGTCGTGGTAAAATCTCAGGCGTTATCGGAGCAACCTTACAGGAGGTTTCTTTTATGCTCGTCAACGCAGCAGACATGCTCAAGAAGGCCGAGGCCGGCAAGTACGGTCTCGGTGCCTTCAACACCAACAACCTCGAGTGGACCCTGGCTATTCTCCAGGCCGCCGAGGAGGCCAAGTCTCCGCTGATCCTTCAGTGCACCGCTGGTGCCGCTAAGTGGATGGGCGGTTTCAAGGTCTGCGCCGACATGGTCAAGGCTGCCGTCGAGGCCACGGGCGTTACCGTTCCCGTCGCCCTTCACCTCGATCACGGTTCTTACGAGGACTGCTTCAAGTGCATCGAGGCCGGCTTCACGTCCATCATGTATGACGGCTCTCACGAGGAGACCTTCCAGCTTAACCTCGATCGCACCAAGGAGCTCGTTGAGCTTGCCCACTCCAAGGGCATGTCCATCGAGGCCGAGGTCGGCGGCATCGGCGGCACCGAGGACGGCGTGACCTCCAGCGGCGAGCTCGCTGATCCTGCTGAGTGCAAGCAGATTGCTGACCTGGGCGTCGACTTCCTCGCCTGCGGTATCGGCAACATCCACGGCGTGTACCCTGCCGACTGGGCTGGCCTTTCCTTCGAGCGCCTGGGCGAGATCAAGGCCCAGACCGGCGACCTGCCCCTCGTCCTGCACGGTGGCACCGGCATCCCCGAGGATCAGATCAAGAAGGCCATTTCCCTGGGCATCTCCAAGATTAACGTCAACACCGATCTGCAGCTCGTCTTCGCCAAGGGCGTCCGCGAGTACATCGAGGCTGGCAAGGATCAGCAGGGCAAGGGCTTCGACCCCCGCAAGCTCCTCAAGCCTGGTCGCGACAACATTGTTGCTCGCACCAAGGAGCTCATGGAGGAGTTTGGCTCCGTCAACAAGGCGTAAGCGTCGCTAAACTTCCCGCCGGAAGCCCCGTCCCCCTACACTGTTTCCTTTGCGCTCACCTGGCTTCGCCAGAAGTCGCGCCAAGGAAATAGTTCCGGGGGACGGGGCTTCCTTCGTTTAACGCCGCAGGGTTACGAGGCTGAATTAAGATGGCTACTGGCTTCGCCAGAAGTCGCGCGACGGAATCAGCTCCGGGGAAACGGGGCCTCCTTCGTTAACTCGCTACAGGGTTACTGGGCTGAATTCATTTTTTATAGGTACCGTTTATCGGTGTTGAGAGTTCCTTTATTGGGGCTTTCTTTTTTATCTCGCTACAATGGACTTCAAGCGTTCTAGTGACTTGGAGTTTTGGTATGGCTGTTATTAATGTGCTGCCTTCGGATGGGAAGGTTATTGACGAGGGTCCTGTTGGTTGCTCTGTTGATGTTTGCAATGATGACTTCCGTTTTCTAGATGTTGGCTTGCCACCCGAGATTCTGCGTTTAAAGGACGCGGGGTATCTTTCGCAGGCTATTGAGGCTTGCGACCGCCTACTTGCCCAAGATCCCGATCCCTCGCTTGCTGCCTGCGTTCGTGCCGAGCGGTATCGCATGCTTGAGACGCCGCTTCATTTTTCGGTGTCGCGCGATCGGGCTATTGCGATGATTCGCGAGGAGTGGCCTGAGTTTACCGAGGAGCAGTTTGACGATCTGATTGACCGTAAGCGTATTGACTGGCGCTTTATCGATGGCGAGCTGTTCGTTCTCGACAACTTCCTCGATTCGCTTCGCGTATATCCCAAAGAGGTTCCCGGCATGCGTCCCGATCCTACGGACGGAATTGCACTGCGCAACGAGATGCTCAAGGAGATGGAGTCACAAAACGGATTGACTCGCGTTATTACGCTTAAGGCGTCCTTGTCTGTCCCCGGCGCTCTAGAGGGGGAGACCGTTCGCGCTTGGCTTCCCGTAGCCGCCACCTGCCGCCAACAGTCTCAGGTCGAGATTCTCGACATGACGCCGGAGGGTGCTGTTGCTCCCGCGAACGCTTCGGCGCGTACCGCCTCGTGGTCTTCTTCGAGTGAGCGCTCATTCTCGGTGACTTATCGTTATCACATCGATGCTGCTTATTGTGATGTCTACGGTGGCACACTTCCGGTTCATCCGCGTATGGACGCGCCTCTGCCCGAGGATATTTCCGAGGACCGTCCGCACATTGCATTCACGCCGTATCTGCAGCAGCTGACGGCCGGTGTTGTTGGCGGACTCGAGGATCCGCTCGATCGCGCCCGTGCTATCTATGATTACCTGACGCAGTATATCGACTATCGCTATCAGCCGCCGTACTTGCTTTTGGGATCTATTGCCGATGACTGCGCGCATTCGCTCCGCGGCGATTGCGGCGTTATGGCGCTCACGTTTATCACCATGTGCCGTATTGCCGGTGTGCCCGCCCGTTGGCAGAGCGGCCTGTATGTTGCGCCCGATTCGGTGGGGTCGCACGACTGGGCAGAGTTCTATACGCCGCAGACCGGTTGGCTCAACGCCGACGTGTCATTTGGATCTTCTGCTCGCAGGATGGGGGAGGAGTGGCGCCGCCGTCACTACTTTGGCAATCTCGACCCGTGGCGTATGGTGGCTAACAATCGATTCCAGGCAGAGTTTGAGACCTCTTTCGACGGCATGCGCGAGGACCCTTACGATAACCAGATGGGTGAGGCTTCGGTCGACGGTCGCGGATGCCGTCAGCGCGAGATGCTCCGCACGGTCGAACTCATCGAAATGCTCGAAGTTCCATTTTCGGACTAATCGGTAGAAAGCTGTGATAAACTAACTCACGCATTGCGTGCCCGAGTGGCGGAATTGGCAGACGCAGTGGACTCAAAATCCACCGTTGGCAACAACGTGCGAGTTCGAGTCTCGCCTCGGGCACCATACATGCAAGTGAACGTTCAAGGGGGTTGCGGCCCCCTTTTTCGTGCCGGACTCGCGTGAGCGCGCGAAGCGTTAAGCAAACAGGCCTGCGGCCTGTTTGTAGCGGAGCGTGGCGAGGGCGCCACGCGCCCGAAGCCTGGGGCTTCGCGAAGCGAAGGCCCTTCGAGTCTCGCCTCGGTCACCATACATGCAAGCGAGCGTTCAAGGGGGTCAAGGCCCCTTTTTCGTGTACGTAATGTGATAACGCGCTGTACGTGTTATTATTCGCAAGGCGTTGTTCCCGCAATGCCCTAAAGAGGAACCCGAGGGTTCCCACCTTTTGGCGCCAATGAGCAGCTGACTGGTCATACAACTTAGATTCCCTTCCTCAAATCGAGGAAGTCTATGTGTACGACCTGGTTGCTGAGAAGCGCCGGGTTATTTTTTTATGAATGGAGGTAGGGAAAATAGCTAAGTCTGATGACACCCGCATCAACGACGAGATCACTGCATCTTCGTGCCGTTTGATTGGCGTCGATGGCTCTCAACTCGGCCTGTTCGCCATCCGCGATGCCCAGCGCGTCGCCGACGATCAGGGTCTCGACCTGGTCGAGATCGCTCCCAACGCGGAGCCGCCGGTCTGCAAGGTCATGGACTACGGTAAGTTCAAGTACCAGCAGGCCATGAAGGCCAAGGCTGCTCGTAAGAACCAGTCCAAGGTCGAGGTCAAGGAAATGAAGTTCCGACCCAAGATCGACGTTGGCGACTACGAGACCAAGAAGGGACACGTTCTGCGTTTCCTCAAGAAGGGCGCACGCGTTAAGATCACCATCATGTTCCGCGGCCGTGAGATGGCTCACCCGGAGCAGGGCCTTAACGTTCTCGAGCGTCTCGCCGAGGATCTCAAGCCTTACGCTACGGTCGAGTCCAAGCCTAAGATGGAAGGCCGTAACATGCTTATGCTGCTCGCCCCGATTAAGGGCGCCTTCGATGAGGATAAAGCGGCAAGCGATACCAAATAACTAGTGTTCTGTAACCGATTAAGGAGTATTTCATGCCTAAGATGAAGTCCCACAGCGGCACCAAGAAGCGTTTCCGCAAGACTGGTACCGGCAAGCTTATGCGCGCCAAGGCTTTCAAGAGCCACATCCTGAGCAAGAAGTCCACCAAGCGTAAGCGTGGCTTCCGTCAGGAGACCGAGATCGCCGCTGCCGACCGCAAGGTCATCAAGTCGCGTCTCGCCTAAGTTCGCGTTCCCGTTTTTCGTTTTACCGTCTAGGAGTTGATAGAACATGGCACGTATTAAGCGCGCTGTTGCCGCCAAGAAGAAGCGCCGTACCGTTATGCACCGTGCGAAGGGTTACTACGGTGCCGCTTCGCGTACTTACAAGCATGCTAAAGAGCAGGTCCAGCACTCTCTGCAGTATCAGTATCGTGATCGCCGCAACAAGAAGCGCGAGATCCGTTCTCTCTGGATCACTCGTATCAACGCTGCTGCTCGTCTGAACGACATCTCTTACTCTCAGTTCATGCACGGCCTGAAGGTTGCCGGCATCGAGCTCGACCGCAAGGTCCTGGCTCAGATGGCTTACGAGGACATCGAGTCCTTCAACGAGCTGGCTACCATCGCCAAGAAGGCTCTCGAGGCCTAATAGATTCTCTTGAATCGCTAGGGGAGTGTCGCGTTGTGCGCGGCGCTCCCTCTTTTTATCTGAAGCGCGGTTTACATTGCTAAAAGCGCGGGTAGATAAACACTTACAGGTGACCGATCTCTATTTATTCCTGAACCAAAGGGTCATCATCTGATACGTGCGGAAGATCCGCACCAGTCTTTCTATTACCTATAGAAAGCAATATGTTGTGTAGGACTTGTGAAGAGTGGAATTGACGTCCCACAGAGCTTTGCGGTCTGGCAATATATCTCCTTGCCGCGCGGCCCGGTGCAACCGGATGAGCCGCGGGGCGTGCACCTTGAGAACCGGATACTGCGAGGATGGACACTTCAAGTGTCGCATCCGGGCAGACATCGAACCATTTGAAATGGTCTAACTTGGATTTGTTTTTCGCAAGGCCGCCGAGAGGCGGCCCCGAGAAATTCCTTTTCCTATCTAATAGAACCATATGAATCGAACGGAACCGATCAGCGAATGACTGAGAGGACCGGACGGGCTCGAAGCCCAGATATTTTGGACGGAGAG
>CABRIC010000042.1 GCA_902470905.1 uncultured Collinsella sp.
AGATAGCGTAGCGTCTCGTGGGCTCGGAGATGTGTATAAGAGACAGGTCTACGACTGACCTGGCGGTTGGTGCGACGGTGACCACGGCTGCCGGTCTTTCCGTCGTTGTCGATTCCGTCCAGCCCGGCCTCACAAATTATGACGGTTCGACCATGACGGGCATTCACGTCACGTACGTCAACAATGGTGATGAGGGCGCAGATTACAACATCTACGACTGGAAGGGCGAGGACGCCAACGGCGCTCAGCAGAATCAGGGTTACTACAGCGAGGGCTCCGATGAGCTGCAGTCTGGTACCCTTGCCGCTGGTGGCTCTGTGGCGGGCAATATCTACTTTGATGGCGATATCAAGAAGGCACTGTATTTTGCCAACATGTTTGATAAGTCTGCCACTGCAAGCTGGGTGTTGGCCTAGCATGTCGCTACCGTTGCGCCGTATGGGAGGTGAAGTCGTATGCCCGATAAAAAGCTGACTGACGAGTTGCTCAATGAGCTTCTCGACGCGCCAAACATCGATGGCTATATCAAAGAACACGACTTTGCCGCCCCGTCGCTTTCGGACTACCTGAAGCAGCTACTGCGGGAAAAGGGCTTGGAGCGCTCGCGCGTGGTCCGTATGGCTGATTTCAATGAGACCTTTGGCTATCAGATCTTTACCGGTGCGCGTCATCCGAGTCGCAATAAGGTGCTGCAGATTGCCTTTGCGATGGCGCTGACGCTCAAAGAGACCAACCGTGCGCTGACGGCTGCCGGGGTAAGCGTCCTTAACTGCAAGGACCGCCGCGATGCGATTATCATCTTTTGCATCGATCGCGGGTGCAGTCTCCAAAAGGTCAACGAGGAACTGTATCGCTTTGGCGAGGAGACGGTGAGTTAGCGGCTGATACCTGAGCCGGTAGAGCTGTCGAACAACGATGCAAACGAACGGGGCGCGGATGCCATGGGGTGTCTGCGCCCTGCGCTATGATGGAGGCTATGGATACTCAGAGCCCAACATATTCCGATGACGAGCTGACCGCAGCGCTTGCCGAGCACCTGGCGTCGCTCGATCGCGACGACAGCTATCGCGTGGAGCGTGTACTTAAGCGCTCGTCCGTTGAAGCAACCGAGCTCGTGTACTTTGAAGGAACCGGCGGTGGTTCGCTCGGCCCCTTTGTCCGTAAACGCATCGATGCTTCGGCTCAAATCGGCGGGGCATACGAGCGTCTGTTTGCCGCTCAGCGGGCAGGCAGGCGTTTTGAGCACCTGCCCAGAATCGTCGATTGTCGTCGTGTGGGCGACGAGCTCAACGTGGTTATGGAATACATCGAAGGGGAGACGCTCGGGGCGCTGGTGGACCGTCTGGGAGCCACCCCCGATTATGCGCGTGAATTGTATCCTGCCCTATGCGATGCCGTGGGCGAGCTCCACGCCGGTTTTGCAATAGCGGGGGAGACGTCGGCGCCGGTGATCCATCGCGATCTCAAGCCGTCGAATATCATCGTGACAGGTGCCAACTATACGCCTGATGACGGCCTGACATTTTCATCGCTGGTGATTATCGACCTGGGGATCGCGCGCGTATGGCGCGATGGCGCCGATGCCGACACCGTCAAGTTTGGGACACGGCCCTATGCGCCGCCCGAGCAGTATGGGTTTGGGCAGACGAGTGTGCGCAGCGACGTCTACGCACTTGGCGCCCTGTTGTTCTTCTGCTTGACGGGAGTCGACCCTAAACCAGGGCTCGACATGCGCGAGCAATGCGAGGCGCGCGGTATTCCCACTCCACTTGCCGATGCCGTCTGCATGTCGATGGCGCTCGATCCGGCCAAGCGTTTTGCGAGTGCGGAAGCGTTGGGACGGGCGACGCGCGCGGCATACGATCTGAGTCGCCCCGTGCGGCCTCCTGCGCCTGCGCCTGTCCGTACTCCAGACTCGGAGACGGTGTTGACGCCCCAAGGGTTCCAGAACCCCGCAGGGCTTCCTAGGCCTGCCGCCTCCGTTGCATGCGGTCTGCTCTCTCGCGCTCCGGAGTCTCTGGGGCGCATTTGGAATACGCTCGTCTGCTTCTCGCTGCTTGTGTTCTTTGCCGGAAGTCACTTTGCCGTCTTTCACCCCACCGGAGCAAACCAAAGCTACCCGACGTGGCTTCTCATAATCGAGTATTTTTTCTTTGTCGATGGCCTTATGGTGCTTATGCATTTTGCGCTGCTCGATAAGCGCCGTCTTCGTCGGCGATTCGCGCTGCTCGACAGCTATCGCGGCAAGAAGCTCGCGAAACTCTGGCTCAAGGCATTGGGTGTGCTGCTCCTATGCATGATCGTCATAGTCGCGGTTGCCAATGCGACCGGCGTCGTCGATACCTCCGCTACCTAAAAGAAAAGGGCCCCATTGGGGCCCTTTGCAGTTGCACTTAGATGCGGTTCATCTGAGCGGCGACTTTGTTG
Source organism: uncultured Collinsella sp. (assembly GCA_902470905.1). Classification (GTDB taxonomy): domain Bacteria; phylum Actinomycetota; class Coriobacteriia; order Coriobacteriales; family Coriobacteriaceae; genus Collinsella. The sequence continues at coordinate 2,428 of CABRIC010000042.1, forward strand.
TACCAGTCCTGCCACGTGGGTGGGCAGTACTTTTTGGCCGCAGCCGGGGTAAGGGTAGAGCCGTAGTTGGCGCCCAGATAGGCAACGTGAGCGGAGATGCCCTCGCTCCAGCTGCCAAAGCTGCGCCAGCCGCCGCCACGTGCACTCCAGCCCCAGGCGTTGTAAGAATTGGCGCAATAAGCACCCTTGGTGCTCTCGATGCAGGCGATGGCGGGGGACCAACGGGGGTCGACGCCGGTATTCCAAGCGGCGACGGCAAAGTTATAGCCCTGGCCTGCCATGGGGGAGCCGGCGAGATAATTGTCGATGCGGCTCGTCCACTCATTAATGAACGAATCGTAATCGGAGCTACCGGTATTGGCGTTGTTCACTGTGGTGTCGATGGTGGTGTTGGTGTTGGTGGCCTGGCTGCTGGAATTGCTGCCGCTTACGCCCTCGCCCGAGAGCTTCTCGGCGGCAGCGGCCTTATCGGCCTCAAGCTTGGCAAGCTCGGCGGCATTTTCCTGCTCGGCTTTTGCCTGCGCCTCGCTGCGGAGCTGCTGGGCCTGCGCCAGCGCGTCCTCGGCGTTTTTCTGCTCTGCCTCAAGCTGAGACTTGGCCTGCTGGAGCTCGGCCTTGTTCTGCTCGAGTTCGGTTTGCATGTTATTGAGCTCTTCGATCTCGTCGACGCTCGAGCTCGTGATCTGGTTGGTGTATTTGCAGGTCGTGATGAACTCACCCAGGCTCTGCGCGTTGACCAGGAAGCTCACGATGGGATTGGTGCCCTTCTGATACTTGTACAGATCGCGCATGGCAGAGCTTGCCTTGGCCTGCTGCTCGGGAAGCTTAGCCTCGATTTCCTCGATGCTTGCCTCATTGGAGTCAATCTGCTTTTGCAGGTCATCGAGTTTGGTGCGGGCGTCGTTGTAGGCGCTCGTGGCGGCTTCGATCTTCTGCTGGGCTGCGGAAAGCTGGTCCTGCGTTGCCTGCGAGGCGGCATACGCCGCAACGGGGGAGAGCATCGGCGTGGCCGTCAGCGCAACGGCGAGCGCGGCGCTCGTGATGATACGAGCCGGCTTCGACGCAATGAGCGCTGCGGTGCGATGATTCGAATGCTGCATCCAGTCCCTCTGCAATCAATCGTAGGTTATGGTTCGAACGGTATTCTACTACTGCTTTCGACCTCAACTTGAACCTTAAAGGTTCCAAAGGGTCAAGTTGAACTTGAGGCTTTGGCCTTGACCTGCAGAAATGGTGAATTGTTGAGAAACCATAGAGTTCAACTTTAACGTTACAGAGCCCTGTTTGAGAGGAGTTTAGGGCTGTAAAAGCCATCTCAACGTGGGGTTTTACAACTACAGCGTGCCCTTCTGGCGAGCCTGCTCAATCTCTTCGATGGCCTCGGCGGGGGTGAACGAACAGGTGCCGTCGCCGAGTTTGATTACCTGGATATCGTCGCCGGCGTAGACCTCTCCACCCTTTAGTACCACGCCAAAAACGCCCTCGTGGGGAAAGATGCAGTCGCCGGCAAGATAGTAGATGGCACAGCGTGTGTGGCAGACCTTGCCGATCTGACTGATTTCGACGATCACGTCGCTTCCAAGCTTGAGCTGCGTTCCCAGGGGGAGCGAGAGCAGGTTGAGGCCCTGGGTTGTGAAGTTCTCGCCAAAGTCGCCCTCGTGCACATCGAGCCCGCGGGCCTGCGCCGTCTGGATGGACTCTGCGGCCAAAAAGGAAACCTGACGGTGCCAATGCCCGGCGTGTGCGTCGGAGGCGAGGCCAAATTGCTCTATAACGGTGTCGTGTCCATCGGCGACGGGCGACTTGCGCGTGCCCTTGCGTGCCGACGTGTTGATCGAGACGATGCGGGCGGGTCCGTTGTAGGCGTCGTTTGCCGTGCACAGGGGAGCGGTCGCTTTCGCACGTTCCGCCAGCTCGCGCCTCGCGGCATTGAGGATGGGATTATCGGTCGGATGGTCTTGGGGCACGTGTGCGCCTTTCGCTCGAAGATGTCAATACGCTGAATCCTACAACAACGGTAGGTTCATTGCCCATTGTCATACAACGGTGGGCGCCGTCTTCGTGCTGGACGATTACGTCGATTGCCATAGATACGGTGGAGCTTTGGGCGCCGGCGGCTTGGCACGCTAGAATAAATCAGTTGCGCAAAGACCGCCCGTTGTGTGGGCAGTTCATGATAGGAAGTTTCCATGGCATTGCAATTTACAGAGCGCGAGTTCATTCCCGTGCTGCTTGGTGGCGACATCAACGCCTATTCGGTGGCGCGCGCCTTCTACGAGGAGTACCAGGTCAAGAGTCTGGTCTTTGGCAAGTATCAGACGGGTCCCGCGTACCGCAGCCAGATTATCGACTACACACCCAACGTGGATATCGACACCATGCCCGTGATGCTCAAAACCGTCAACGGCATTGCCCAAGCGCATGCCGATAAGACGATTGTCCTTGTGGGCTGCGGCGACAACTATGTCGCTCTCGTGGCTCAAGCCAAGGATGCTCATGAGCTGGCGGATAACATCGTCGCTCCCTACGCGCCCTACAGCATGCTCGAGCAGTGTCAGAAGAAGGAGATCTTCTACGAGCTGTGCGAGAAGCATGGCGTGCCCTATCCGCACACGTTTACCTTTACCAAGGCGATGCTCAATGCCCAGGGTGAGGCGCCTGCCGAAGTGCTCGACCAGATCGATTTTCCTTACCCGATGATTCTGAAGCCTTCTGACGGCATCATGTGGTGGCAGCATGAGTTCGAGGGCCAGAAGAAGGCCTATGAGATTGCCGACCGCGCCGAGCTGGAACAGGTCATTCGCGATTCGTATGCCAGCGGCTACACCGACGATCTGATCTTGCAGGATCGCGTGCCCGGCAACGACGAGTACATGCGCGTGCTCACCAGCTATTCCGACCGCAACGGCAAGGTGCGCATGATGTGCCTGGGCCATGTGCTGCTCGAGGAGCATCAGCCCCACGGTGTCGGCAACCATGCCTGTATCATTACCGAGCCCAACGACGAGCTCATGGGCGGCGTGCGCAAGTTGCTCGAGGACCTTCACTTTGTGGGCTATTCCAACTTTGACGTAAAGTACGACGAGCGCGACGGCTCGTTTAAGTTCTTCGATTTCAACACGCGCCAGGGCCGCAGCAACTACTACGTTACCAACAGCGGCTTTAACGTTGCCAAGTATGTGGTGGACGAGTATGTGTTCAACCGTTCGTTTGAGCCGGAGTTTGTGACGGCTCAGGACGAGGCCCTGTGGATGGTCGTCCCCATGGGCGTCGTCGACAAGTACGTCAAGGATCCCGAGCTGCGCGCTAAGGTGCATCGCCTGGACAAGGAAGGCAAGGGCGCCGACCCTTCGTTTATGAAGGGCGACTTTGTCTTTAACCGCTGGCTGCGCATGTGGCACACCAAGCTGCGCCACTTTAAGCTGTTCAAGACGTATTACAAGTAGATGAGCGCGGCGCCCGTCCGGTTTGCATCGGGCGGGCGCGGGTATGATACGCGCAATTGCGCAAGCGTCACCAAGGAGGCGGCGATGGAAAAGCTGGGAGTTATCGGCGGCATGGGCGCCGAGGCCACGTCGTATTACTACGACCAGGTAGTGCGTCATACGGCTGCTGCCTGCGATCAGGAACATATCGACATGGTGGTGCTCTCCAAGTCGACCATGCCCGACCGCACGTTGGCCATTAAGACCGGCGAGCATGCCAAGCTGCTGGCGACCATGAAAGAGTGTGCCCAGGCACTTGAGTCGCTGGGCTGTGCGCACATTGCCATTCCCTGCAACACGTCGCACTACTTCTACGACCAGATCCAGTCGTTTACGAAGGTGCCGATTATCCACATGCCGCGTGAGTCGGTTCGTTATGCCCTTGCGGGTGCGGTGATGGGGGAGTGCGAGTTCGATCCCAACCTGAGTATGCCGGCCGAGCCGGTGCACAAGATTGGCATTATGGGAACCGATGGCACCGTGGGCGCGGGCGTCTACGGCCGCGAATGTAAGGCTGCGGGTGTTGAGGTCGTCTATCCCAGCGAGAAACGTCAGAACGATGTGATGTCGCTTATCTACGATGATGTGAAGGCCGGACGTGAGCCCGATATGGATAAGTTCGACCGCGTGATGTGGGAGTTCGCCCGTAGCGGCTGCGACCGCGTCATTCTGGCCTGCACCGAGCTCTCGGTGCTGCAAAAGTACCGAGAGATGCCCGAGATCACCCTCGACGCCATGGATGTCCTGGTGCGCGAATCCATCATCCGCAGCGGCGCCCCCTACCGCCTCTAGCTTCCGACCCGCCAAAAAGGGACAGGTTAATTTTGGTAGGTTTTATCTGGTGAAACAGTAAAGGCCTCGGTTCGTTTGGTGCGAGCCGAGGCCTTTTGCGTTGGACGGTTGCTGTCGGTGGTGAACTAGAACAGGAAGCCGATGGCGATGAGGGCGATACTGACGATGAGCACGGCGATGTCCAGGCCCTTGATGGGGTAGCGCTTGTACGAGCTGGCGCGCGTACGCAGATAGAAGCCGCGCTGTTCTGCCGCCAAGGCTGTGGCATCGGTCTTGCCCACGCTCGAGATGAGCAGTGGCACACACAGTGGCAGCATGAGCTTAAGCTTCTTGATGGGGTTCTTGGTGTCGTACTCGACGCCGCGTGCGGTCTGCGCCTCCATGATGGCGTTCATCTCCTGACCAAACACCGGCACAAAGCGCAGCGCCGTGGTAAAGGTGAAGGCATAGCGATACGGCACGTGCAGTACCTCGACGCAGGCGTTGGCAAGGTCGTTGAGCTTGGTCACCATGAGCATGAGGATGAGCGGTAACGCCACGCCCAGCAGGCGCAGGCAGGCCTTCGATCCTGTGATGAGGCCCGTGTCGGTGATAAAGCCCCACACCACGTTGCCATCGCGCATAAAGGCCAGCTGGAGCACCAGCATGATAAGCGCGAGCGGAATCAGCAACTTGAGCAGCGAGAACAGACGGTCGACGACGCCGGCGTAGGCACCCAGTGCAAGGGTGAGTGCCAAAAAGCCCAGCAGCGCCACGTAGGTGTCGGACAAGAAGATGCCGACGATGATGGCGGCGGCGAGGCCCAGTTTGACGACGGGGTTCAGGCGATGCAGCAGCGTATCGCCCGGCATGTAGTCGATGACGTTAACCACGGTGGACCATCTCCTCGGTAATTCGAACGACATCGGTGACCTCGCTCACCTGCGCAAAAGCGGACGAGACGGAAGATGCCAGACGGCGCGAGAGTTCAATAACCTGGGGAGGTTCCACGTAGGCACGCCGCATGAGCTCGATGTTCGAGAATAGCTCGTGCGTGCGGCCGCGGTCGAGGATACGACCGTCGGCCATCACCACAATGCGCTCGGCAAAGTCGGAAACGACTTCCATATCGTGGCAGACCATGATAACGGCGCAACCGCGCTCGGCCATGGTGCGCACCGTTTCCATGACGGTCATGCACTCGCGGTAATCAAGGCCGCTCGTGGGCTCGTCGAGCACCACGATTTTGGGCTCTACGACCACGACGGAGGCGAGTGCCACCATCTGGCGCTGGCCGCGCGACAGCGAGAAGGGCGCCTCGTCAGCCGGCAAGCCAAAGCGATCGATGACGAGCTGGGCGCGACGCAGCGCCTCGGCACGGTCGATACCGGCAAGCTCCAGGCCAAAGGCGACCTCGTCGAGCACGGTGTCCTTGCAGATCTGACGGTCGGGGTTTTGGAAGAGGGTTGCGACTTCGCGGGCGATACGGCTCGTGGGAACGGCTGCGGTATCCAGTCCCGTGACGCGCACGCTGCCCGAGGCGGGCTTAAGCAGGCCTGTGAGCAGTTTGGTGAGCGTGGTCTTGCCGGCGCCGTTCTGGCCGACGATGCCCACGAGCTCGCCAGGATAGAGCGTCAGGCTAAGGTCGTGTACGGCGGCGCCGCCATTGGGATAGGCAAACTCAACATGGTCGAAGGTGAGTACGGGTTCGGCGTCCTTGGCATGAGGACGCAACGACGGTGCATGCGGGGAACCGGCGGGTGCCTGGGCTTCGATAGCCGCGTGTGCGGGGTCGACGATGCCCGAAATCATGCGCTCGGCCTCATCGACATCCAAGCAGGGGGTACCGCTTACCAGGCCATCGGCCTCGAGGCTATTGAAGATACGCGTGACGCGAGGGCAGTCGACGCCGATGGCACGGAGCTCGTCGGTATGCGCGAAGACCTCGTGTGGCTCGCCCTGCAGCGCGATTTCGCCATGGTTGAGCACGAGCACGCGGTTGCAGTACTCCGAGAGCAGGGCGACCTTTTGCTCAACGACGACGATGGTGATTCCAAGTGCGCGGTTTGCCTCACGCAGTGTCTCGAAGACCAATGTGGAGCTGGCGGGGTCGAGTGCCGCGGTGGGCTCGTCGAGAACCAAGACGCGCGGACGCATGGCGAGGATGGCGGCGATGGCTACCTTTTGCTTCTGTCCGCCCGAGAGGGTGGCGATCTCGCGGTCGCGCAGGTCGCTGATGCCGACGGTCTCGAGCGTTTCGCTCACGCGCTGCTCGATCTGGTCGTGGGGAACGCCAAAGTTCTCGAGGCCAAAGAGCATCTCGTCCTCGACGACCGAAGCGACTATCTGCGTGTCGATATCCTGCAACACGCTGCCGACGATTTGCGACACGTCGGTGAGCGAGACTTCGCAGGTGTCGTGGCCGTCGACCATGACGGACCCAAAGAACGTGCCGGTGTAGTGGTGGGGCACGGCGCCCGACAGACAGGCGGCAAGCGTGGACTTGCCGGCGCCCGAGGGCCCGATGATGCCGATGAAATCTCTCTTGTTCACGCTGAGCGAGATGTGGCTGAGCGCCTGCTCGGTCTGCGTGCTATAGGAGAACGAGACATCGTCGACGTTGATGATCGTTTCCATGGATACCTTTCATAGTCATTGGGGACGTTCTTTAATGACTAGTCGTTTAAGAACGTCCCCAAAAGCTCGTTGTTTGGGACAGTCTTTGGTGGTGAAGCACGGAGATGGCTTTACGAGGGGCCCCAGGTTGGCACGAAAGAGGAGCGAAGCGTACTTGGGTACGCGAGCGACGAATGAACGCCAAGATGGGGTGGCTCGTAAAGTCGAACGGGTTAGTTGAGCTTCAGGGCCTTCTGGATGGGCAAGTAGAGGGCGCCGACCAGAATGGCGTTAAAGACGGCGGTCATGGCAACGACGGGCAGCATGGCGGCGGCGAGCTCGCCTACCACGCCGAGCATGGCCATCTTGATGACCATGAAGATGACGCCGGAGACAAAGGTGGTCAGGAAGGTTGCAACAATGGCGATGGCAGGCTTGACCTGACCGTTCTTGCCGGCGGCGTTGACGATGCCGGCCATGAGCATGGCGGCGATGCCCTCGGCGGCAAAATCGACGAACGGCGAAGTGGTGGTGATCTGGATCACGGCAGCCGAGATGAGGCCAATGACGAGCGCCTGGCCGATGTTGGGGCGAACGACCAGGATGGTGAGGCAGAAGGCCGAGATGATGAATTCGGGGCTGATCATGCCGCCCGAGATGCCCGAGATGGCCTTGCCGACGGTGAAGTTGAGGATGAAGCCGGCAGCGAGCAGGATGGCGAGCAGGACGAGGGCGCGGACATCGAGTTTGCCACGGTCGGCGGTCTGGACGGTGCGGGGCTGGGTGGCGGCGGTGTTCTGAGACATGGTGAAAATCCTTTCGGAAGGGGAGTGCAAGAGAAAAGCGGAGGCGCGTGATGCGAATGCGATCGGGCTCGAGATAGAAAAAGGCCCCCGGTCGAAACCGGAGGCCTTCCAATCACCTAGAGCGCAAAAACAGGCGTGAGGGACTCACTGTCGACCGATCGTATTCGCATCACGCCACCACCAGTTGTTAAGAGACTTCATCGTGTTCTTCATGTCGGTGGCTCCTTTCGTGATGCCATGGCGCGGTCGCACCTAGTTGCTGTTGCGCTGCACTATAGCACAGCAAAGTGTGTGCGGGGAAATCTTTTTTGAAAAGATTTCAGGCGGGTTTCCCGCCGGTCAAAAGAGTGGGCTGAGCGGGCGAGAGGCTGCCATTGCTGCCTTGCCCGCTCAGCTAAGACGTTACTCCTTATTGCGACGGTAGAGGAAGTAACCGCCCGCGGAGATGACGGCAACGCCAGCGATGGCGAATGCGGCCACCATGCGGCCATCAAAACGATCGCCAGTGGTGGGCAGGCCGCCCTTGGTGTTCGTCTTGTTAGTGGTTACCGTGGTCGTGGTGTCGGACTTGCCAGGCTTCTCAGGCTTGGTGGTGGGCTGCTCGGGCTTAGCGGGCTGCTCGGGGGTACCGGGCTGCTCAGGAGTACCAGGCTGCTCGGGAGTGCCAGGCTGATCCGGGGTTACCGGGTCGGTGGCAAGAGCGTCCTTGGCGTAGGTGATGGACACCTTGAGGCCATTGGTCTCGGTGTTCAGGTCGCTCGGGGTGAAGGGCTGGTCGAAGTTTTCGGCCTTCTGATAGGCGCGCATCTCCTGGAGCAGTGCCTTGCACTTGACGTAGGTGTTCTCGGTGGCAGCCTTGCCAGCCTTGTTGGCCAAGGCGGTGCGGGCCTCGGTGCCCTCGGTGGCCTGCATGACCTCGTCGACTTCCAAGTTCTGCTCGACGAGCTCGTTCTGGAGGGCGTCGAGGTAGGTGCGAACGCCGGTGCCGAGCTGCTCGCGGTGCTCGTAGCAGAGGGAGCTGATGTCCATGAGGACGTAGTTGATGGAGTTCTCGGGCTCCTCGTTGTTCACGATGTCCGTCTCTTCGCAGTGATCGTAGGACACATCCTGATTGCTGAAGTAGGGGCTGACCTCGGTGAGCAGTGCAGAGTACAGAGGAATAGCGACGGAGTAGGCGGCGCGGGAGAGCATCTCCCACTGAATGGTCGCGATCTCGGGGTCCATGCCCTGACGGATCTGGAAGAGGTTGGTCTCGGTGCTTCTTTCGGTGCCGATGGCGTAGACACCGTCGGTGTTGGCGTTGAGGCCGGGGACATTTTCGCCGCGGTTGCCAAATGCACGGATCATCTCAAAGGTGTTCCAGTCGGACTTGCCGGGCTTGAAGAACAGGGGCTGGATCTCGCTGACCATGGCTCCGATTTGGTCGGGGCCTTTTTCCGGTTTAACCGTGACGATGTCGTAATCCGCACCCTTGGTCAACGGGGCCATGAAGTAATCGCGGCCCTGGACATAGCGAGTCCACTGATGAACGCCGGAATCGGCGACGCTTTTGCCATAGGTCTTGGCAACGTCGAGCTTGCCGTCGGTGTACTCGGCGAAGCCATTTTTCTCGGGCATGGTCTGGATGCCCTCGGAGTGGAGGCAGTTCTCGGCGTCATCAAGGTTGACATCGTAATTGAGTCCGCCGATGTTGGGGTTGAGTGAGGCGACGTCATCGGCGAGCTTCATGGCGATCCACTGGTGGCCGGAAAGTGCGGCAAACAGCCAAGTCTCGTTGCTGTCGGCGATGATAATCTGATCGTTGCCGTTGGCGCCCTGCTCGTCGATGATCTTGCCGAGGAGCTCGACACCCTCACGTGCTTTGGCACTTTCGCCTAAGATAACGCTGCCGTAGCTATACTCGCCAATGCCAGTGTCGGTCAGGGGGTCTGCCTTGGCGGCTTTATCGTTCATGTTGGTGGTCAGCGTTGCGGAGCAGGACACGCCCTTCTCGTTGATGCCTGCCTCAGAGTAGGCATCATAGCGCCCGTGCCACTGCGAAGGATGATCGCGCACGTAGCTATAACGATATGTAGTCTTGGTCGACCTGTATGAGAAGTCGGACTCGTCTGAGCCGTAGGTATACCCGGGGGCATGCGACGGCTCAATGCCAAAGTGCTTGAGGTAGCGCGGGCCAAAGTCCTCGGCGCGACCATAGTACGTGTTGTTGTCGGCCGTAAGGTTTTTGCCCATGTACATTTGCGTGCAGGCGAGCGCAGATGTCGGCATGGACATGATGGTCGCAGCTCCAAAGGCGAGGCCTATGCCTAGCTTCTTGAGCGCGTTGACGGGGTGAGTTTTCCTCATTTTCCCTCCCAGCGTGCGAAAGCCCTCCGTTGCCAGAGGGCTTCAGCCAATAAAGACACCCCATTAGCGTAACGAACTGGAAACAATATTCATCTATGAAAGAAACTTACTCGATAAGCGTGATGAAATATGCGATGAGCGGTTAATTATACTCAGTTTGTAGCTTTACTTTAATAAAGACGCCCTGTAATTACTGTAGCCGAATAAAGTAGCTGGGAATGCTCGAAATGAAAATCCCCCGCTGTTTGGCAAATGCATAAACAGCAGGGGAGACGATAATTGGATGAAAATCATACCAATGTGGAATTACTTCTTCCGGCGGTGGATCACGTTGATCGCATAGCCGACGAGCATGGCCAAAACGATGATGATAAAGCCGAGCAGGGGATTGTCGTTCATGGGGTCCTCCTATTTTCCGAGCGGGGAGAATTCGTCGACGATGAGGTCGAGGCATTGTGGAAGCGCGCGGGCTCCAAAGACGCCCGAATTGCTGGAGATAATCTCGCCATCGAACTGCATGCCCAGCGACGGGGTGCAGGTGATCTTGGCTTCCTTGGTCTGGATGATCTTGAACTGCGGGCGCCCGAGTACCTTGCCGGCGGGGTCAAGCGCAGCGGTGATCACGGTAGGCAGCAGCTGCACAGTGCGCACGGGTTCGATGACCGCAATGTCGACCATGCCATCGTTCATGCGGCAGTCGGGGAACAGGTTGATGTCGTTTTGGATGACCGAGGTGTTGCCGGCCATGCAGCAAATGCCGTCGAGCTCCTCGACAATGCCGTCATGCTCAATGGTAAAGTGCGCTACCGTAGGGTTGGGTGTGGCGAGCGCAGAGAGGAAGTAGGCGATCTCGCCGATGTCGTTTTTGGTGGGGGCGGCCTTCATCATGATCTCGGCGTCGAAGCCCGAGCCGGCGATGATGATAAAGCCGTGGCGCTTCTCGTTGCCGTTCTCGTCGAGCCAAAAGAGCTCGCCCATGTCGACTTTGACCGTGCGACCGGCGCGGCAGGCCTTGGCAAGCGCCGCTGCCTCGGGGGCATTGCCGATGTTGTTGAAGAATAGGCAGGCCGTACCGGAGGGGAAGACGAGCGTGGGGACACCGCACCCGCGCATCTGGTCGAGCACGTTGGAGACGGTGCCGTCGCCGCCCGAAACGACCACGCGATCAAACTCGCGCACGTCTGCCACGGCATCCTCGGGCTCCATGCCATCGCCGATAAAACGCATCACGACCTCGTCGCCGCCCTGCGCGAGGGCGTGCGTGAATGCGTAGATTTCATCTGAGCTGGGGCCCGATGCCGGGTTGTGGATGATAAGGCAGCGCATACTTACGTTCCCGTTCTGTGACTAACCGAGTATAGTTGTAAGGCAATGCCGATATCCTACCCGTGTTTTTCGGGCCTAACCTTATTCGATGGGTTGATATGTACATTTCCACACATCAGGCTCTACTCGCCTTTTGCCAGCGCGCCCGTGAGCTCGACGCGATTGCCGTCGATACCGAGTTTTTGCGCGAGCGCACATTCCACCCGCGTCTGTGTTTGGTTCAGATTGCCACCCCTGCCGAGAGCGTCGCGGTCGATCCCCTGGTAATCGACGACCTATCGCCGCTGGCCGAGCTTATGGCCGACGAGAGCGTGACCAAGGTCTTCCACGCGTGCTCGCAGGATATGGAGGTCATGCTCCATACCGTGGGCGTGCTGCCACTACCGATTTTCGATACGCAGGTCGCCGCCGCCTTTTTGGGCGAGCGCCAGCAGATTTCGTATGGCGCGCTTGTTCAGACGTTCTGCGGCGTATCGCTGCCCAAGACCGAGTCGCTGACCGACTGGTCGCGCCGCCCGCTGACCGATAAGCAGATTGAGTATGCGATCGATGACGTCAAGTACCTGATCGTCGCCTATACCGAGATGATGAGCCGCCTGCGCGAGCTGGGCCGTGTGGACTGGGTGCTCGACGAGCTGCGCCCGCTGGCTGACGAGTCGCACTATCGCGCCGATCGCCACGAGGCGTTCCGCAAGGTCAAACGCATCAATTCGTGCAGCCGTCACCAGTTGGGCATCGCGCGCGAGCTCGCCGCCTGGCGCGAGGACCGCGCCGAGCGCCGTAACATCCCGCGCAAGTGGGTCATGTCCGACGACACGCTGCTTGCGCTCGTTAAGCGCAATCCCGTGCGCGTTGAGGAGTTCCGTAGCATTCGCGGTACCGATCAGTTGGGGGAGCGCGACGTGGACGGTGCGCTCATGGCCATCAAGCGCGGCGCGAGCTGCCCGCACGATCGCCTGCCGCTCATGGTGCGCGGGCACCGTCAGATTTCGCCGGAGTTGGAGAGTGTGACGGACCTGATGTATGCGCTCATTCGCCTAGTTGCCGAGCGCTCGGGCGTGGCGACCTCGGTCATTGCCTCGCGCGATGACCTGGCCGACTATATTGAGCATCCCGAGCAGAGCCCCCTGCGCGAAGGCTGGCGCTTTGAGCTTGTGGGCTCGCGCCTGGACGATCTGCTTTCCGGCAATATGGGGTTGACGGTGAAGGACGGCAAAATCGAGCTCCTGTAGGGAAGCCTAGCCGGTTGAGTGGGTAGAATGCCTCCGACGTGTAACTCGATTCGGAGGAATTCGCATGCCTTATTACTATGGTTACGGCTTTGGCATCGACCCGCTGTACCTGCTGGTTGTTCTTGTCTGCACGGTGCTTGGCCTTGCTGCGCAGAGCTATATCAATTCGACGTACAAGACCTGGTCCAAGGTTCGCTCGGACGGCGACACGGGTGCCACAGTCGCTCGCCGCATGCTCGATGCCAACGGTTGTAGCGCCGTGGGTATCAAGGGTGTCGCTGGCGAGCTCACTGACCATTACAACCCGCAGGATAACAACCTATATCTGTCAGACGCCAACCGTTCGGGCGGTTCGGTCGCAAGCGTTGCCGTCGCCTGCCACGAGGCGGGCCATGCCGCCCAGCGTCAAAGCGGCTATGCCATGATGAAAGTACGTACCGCCCTCGTGCCGGTCGTCAACTTTACCCAGAACACCTGGACCATCGTGTTGCTCTTGGGCCTGTTTATGAACATTGCCGGGCTCACGACCCTCGCGCTGATCTTCTTCTCGTTTAGTGTGTTGTTCCAGTTGGTTACGCTGCCGGTCGAGATTGATGCCAGCCGCCGCGCCGTGGCATATATTGAGCAGTCGGGTATGAGTTCCAAGCAGGTCAACGGTGCCAAGAAGGTGCTGACGGCCGCC
>CABRIC010000043.1 GCA_902470905.1 uncultured Collinsella sp.
AATGGAGCGGACAACGGGGCTCGAACCCGCGACCCCAACCTTGGCAAGGTTGTGCTCTACCAACTGAGCCATGTCCGCTTGCGGGTTATTAATTTACGCGAGTTGTCCAAAAGACGCAAGTACTTTTTTCAAAAAACTTGTCTGCCGCATGTTCTTAGTAGCTAAACGCGCTAAAGCGATTGGCTAGGCACACGATTCCAGCGCTCCGCTAAACAGCTTCACCATCTGCACGCGCGTGCCGGCGCCGTCCGTACGACGAGCAACCTCCACGTTATCGACGAGCATACGCATAAGCTTGATACCACGGCCGCGCTCCTCAGATGCGACCGGTTCGCTCGTTTCATCGATAGAATAGCCGGCACCTCGATCAAGCACCTCAACCACAACGCGATCGCCATAGGCCTGAACCGTCAGGACGCACCCAATACCGCCTGCATGGTCATAGGCATTACCCAGCGCCTCCCCCGACGCCAATGCGACATCGTAGCGCTCGTCACGCCTCAGGGGAAGCGATTCGAGGAGCTCGGCCACACGGTGCCGATAATACGGGAGATTCTCGATGCCTCGCTGCACTTCGACGCTCTTGCTCCATCGCGGCAACTCCCCCACCGGAATGGCGGGAATCGACTCCCGCGCCGGGCCCGCGACATGAAGGATGTCGACAAGCCGGGCAATTTCCAAAAAGCGAACGACCTCATCGGAGGCGTTAACGAGCGAAAGCAGCCCCTCATGCCTCATAAGCTCTCTAGCACGTGTAAGCAAAAACGCCAAACCCGTCGAGTCGATAAAGCCCACGGTCTGGCAATTGATGACAACACGACGCACGCCCCGGTCGATCAAATTATCCAACCGTCGGCGCAGTGCGGGCACCGAGGCGATGTCGATATCGCCCGGTGGCGTCAAAACCGCTATGTCATTCCACTCATTCATACGACCATGGTTCCCCAAAAGAGCTCGCTCGATGCACACGTTTCTTCAACCGTAGGGATTTTGCCCGTCAGGCGTCGTGACCTACGATCGACCCCGTAAAAACTCAAGGGAGACCAGCGCGATGTCATCGTTCAGCGCCGACTCGGTAAAGCGGTCAAGCTCGCCCAAAACCTTGCCGCAGATTCCCGATACGCCCTCACCCGAGACAGAGAGCAGAAGGTCACGAAGGCGCTGCTCGCCAAAGAACGCTCCGGTGCGGTCGCGGGCCTCAATCGTTCCGTCCGTATACATAAATAGCATGTCGCCAGGAGCGAACGTAAACACGCCTGTCTCGTACACCATGCTCTCAAAGGCACCGATTACGCCCGATTGGCATCCAAGCAGCTCGACCTCTCCCCCACGGGCCTCGCCACCACCCAGCGGCATCGACTCTGGCCTGATGACCATGGTCGGAGGATGGCCCGCCGAACAATACGTTGCGCGTCCGGCTTTAAGGTCAATCTTGGCGATAAAGGCCGTCACGAACGTCTCGACCCTCGAGAAGCCCATGAGCATGCTGTTAAGGGAGCGTGCCATGCGGGCCGGTCCAGCGCCCTCCCAGGCATATGCCGTCAGGGCCGTCTTGACGAGCGCAGACATCGATGCGGCCTCAATGCCTTTGCCAGACACATCACCCAGAATCATGACGGCGCAGTCGTCGGGAAGACGGATGAGCGTATAGAAATCGCCGCCGACCAACGCCGAGTTCGTGGCCGACAGGTACACCGAATCGGTTGCGATACCCGGAACATCCCCCAGGGAATTTCTCATGCCGATCTGAAGGGTCTGAGCAATATGGCGCTCCTCGCGCTTTTGAGATTCGCCCTCGTAGATCAGTTCAAAGTCATGCGCTAAGTGCACCAAGTAGTCATATTCAAGGTCATCAATCGGCTCTTGGCTACCATCACGAAGCAGCAGCGCGCGCGTCGTCGGGCTCTTCGCAACAGAAGCAGGAACAATCGCGTCGTTACTGTGCTTGCCATCACCCTCAGAGCGCGGGCGCCCCGCCTCGATGCCGGAGTCGACGTAGAGACCTTGACAAGGCAGACCATGCGCCCTAAGCCAGCCTCCCATAGGCATCGATTCGTCAACGCGAGTTATACGGACGTGTTTAAGGTCCTCGGCACTCGTGCCGCCCAAAACAGATGCCTCAAAGCCATCAGGGCCAGCCCCCAGACGTGCCGTCGGCGCCGTCGTGGAAAAGAAAAGCTTCTCGGGATCGTCCGGCAAAGCAACGCGACTGCCGCCTTCAAAATCTATGACGTAGGAATCCAGACTAGCGTCATACTCAACAGGGCAAAAATGGCAGTTAAGCATATTGCAGATCTCGGACGATACCGCCTGGGTAGCCGCGGCGGAATCGTCTAGAAAGGTAAACAACTCATCACGCAAGACATTGAGCGAGCGGCCAAGCTCGGCCGTGCGACGGGAGCGAAGGCTCGATGCCATGCCGACCAGCTGGATAGACAGGTAATCGCAAATGACCTCGAGCACATTAACGTCATAGGCGAGCGGTGCCTGAGGGCGTTTCCAACCAACTTCCAGCACGCCAAGGATCTGCGTACCGTAAAAAACGGGAAGACAGATCTCGCTGCGGTACGGAGGCATATCCTGCATGCGCAACAGGTGCTTAGAACGATTGTCCAAGTCCATGAACATACCGGAGGCGGCCTTATCACCCTCAAGGTCCTGTTGAATCGACAAGCGACAGGCACGCGACTCACGAAGAACATACGTCGGAATGCCAGCGCCATACGGCAAAAACTCAGGCAGGTAGCTGTCGTACAGTTCCTTGGAAACACCGCGAAGTTTAAAACCGCCGCTCTCAGAAAAATAGATAGCGGCACCCGAAGCATCGAGCGTTCCTACAAGCTGGTTCAAAACGGTATCAAGTAGGCTGGGCAGCTCATCGGAGCCCACGGTACTCATAATGACCGAGAGCGTGCCAGAGAGGCGCTTGTTCGCCACTCTAAGCTCCGATAACGCACGCTTGAGCTGACGGTCGTGCGAATACTGTTCTTCGATGCTATGGAGCGCCACCAGGACACGTGGCGCGCGGCGCCCAAAGATGCGTGGAGGCGTTACGGAGCCCGCACGAACCAAGACGGGGATAAAAGAGCCGTCACTCAGCTTGAGCATCAGTTCGTTCTCGGAGCCATCAGTTTCAAATGGCAGACGATGTTCCGTCGCACGTTCAAAAGCGGACGAGTACAGGACGTCTTTAACATCTCCACCGATGACGTCGGCGCGTTCCTCGCACATCAAACCAAGTAAGCGATTATTCACATGCAGAATTGTTCCGTCGAGCTCGCAGATGATGACAGCATCGCTCGTGATCTCGACTAGTTGGGCAACGTCTGCCCACTCGTTGCGTTCAAGCGTTTCCATCGTGGACCCCACCGTCTATCGGTAACAAAAAAGCCTCCGAAGAGGCTTCTCAAATGCGATGGTGTCGGAGGCGGGACTTGAACCCGCATGACCAAAAAGCGGTCACTAGCACCTCAAGCTAGCGCGTCTGCCAATTCCGCCACTCCGACATGCTATGTTGTTGATTCACGGTTCGTTTTGTTGGACCCGCGCGTTCAACGAGGAAGATAATAACCTATGATTCGAGAACTGTGCAAGCACTTTTTTCAAAAAAGTTTACGAATTTGTAAATGCGCTGGTAGATCTATATGTTCGGCCCCGAATCGGTGCTGCCTCCCGGCGCGTCCTCGGGCATGAGCGATATTTTGTTGCGCACTTCGTGCTGCAAAATATCGCTCCCCCTGCGGAATGCGCCGGGAGGCAGCACCGATTCGGGGCCTACGTCCACGTACTCCATGCGCCGTTCTCAAACATGTTCTGGGGCTGATATATATTTGGTGGCTCGGCTTTGCCGAGCCCTTATATGAGGAGGCCGGAGCCAAAGCTCCGGCCTCACTAACTTTTCCATTTGATAAAGTGAGCGATCGAGGAATCGCACTCCCCCTGCCGAGTTACCGCAGGGCCCGCCCTGAAGTTACTTTTCAGAACACTCCGCAGGACGCAAGAAACCCCCGCCGCACGAAGTGCGCAGCGGGGGTTTCTTGCATGTCCGAGGACGTTCTGAAAAGTAACTTCAGGGCGGGCCCGGACGAGAACAACCGACTACAGGTCGATGTGCGATTCCTTGATCGGGAACGGCTCGGCGAAGTGGCAGGCGCAGCAGTGACCCGGGGCAACTTCCTTAAACTCGGGAAGCTTCTCGGAGCAGATACCCTGCGCAATCGGGCAGCGCGTGTGGAAACGGCAGCCGGTCGGCGGATCCAGCGGTGACGGCGGATCGCCGGCAAGGATGATGCGCTTACGGGTCTTCTGGATATCCGGGTCGGGAACCGGCACAGCAGACAACAGCGACTGCGTGTACGGATGATGAGGCTCGCTATAGAGCGTCTTCCAGTCCGAAACCTCGACCATCTTGCCCAGATACATAACGGCAACGCGATCGGAGATGTGCTGCACGACGGACAGGTCGTGGGCGATAAACAGATACGCGGTACCGAACTTGTCCTGCAGTTCCTTGAGCAAGTTCAAAACCTGGGCCTGAATGGACACATCCAGAGCGGAAACCGGCTCGTCGCAGATAATCAGCTTGGGCTTCAGCGCAAAAGCGCGGGCAATGCCGACACGCTGACGCTGGCCGCCCGAGAACTCATGCGGATAGCGGTTGATGTGCTCGGGGTTGAGTCCGACGACGTCGAGAAGCTCGCGAACACGCTCGATGCGCTCCTCCTTGGTACCCACGCCGTGAATGGTCATGGGCTCGGAAACGATCTCGCCGATGGTCATACGAGGATTCAGCGAAGCATAGGGATCCTGGAAGATGAACTGCATCTCGCGACGCATGTCCTTGATCTCATGCTTGCTCATCTCGGCAACGTCTTTGCCCTGGAAGAACACCTTACCGGCAGTCGGCTTGGTCAGACGCATGATGGTGCGGCCCGTCGTGGACTTGCCGCAACCAGACTCGCCAACCAGACCAAAGGTCTCGCCAGGATAAATCTCAAAAGAGATGTCATTTACAGCAGAGACGACGCGCTTGGAAAAACGCTTGGCGAACATGCCGGACTCTGCGGGGAACTCCTTGGAAAGGTGCTCGACCTTCAACAGCGGAGTACGCTCGTTATTGTCTGCCATTTACGCCTCGCCTCCCTTCTTGGAATCCTTGCGCGTACGGGACGTATCAGGAGCGTTCTTGAGGAACTCGGGGTCACCGGAATAATGGCACGCAGAATAGTGGCCGGACTCGGTGACAACGCGCTCGGGGCGCTGCTTGCGGCACTTATCGGTCGCATAGGGGCAACGAGGCGAGAACACGCAGCCCTCGGGCAGGTTCATGAGCGAAGGCGGGTTACCGTGAATCGGCGTAAGCGGCTTCTTCTCATCGATGGCCTGCTCCGGGATGGAGCGGATAAGGCCCCAGGTGTAGGGGTGACGGCTCTCGTAGAAGATTTCCTCAGCAGTACCGAACTCGACGGGACGGCCGGCGTACATAACCATGATCTTGTCGGCCATATCGGCGACAACACCCAGGTCATGGGTAATCATGATGATGGCGTTGCCGTTCTTCTCCTGCATTTCCTGCATGAGCTCGATAATCTGAGCCTGGATGGTAACGTCCAGGGCAGTCGTGGGCTCGTCGGCAATCAGAATATCGGGATCGCAGGCAAGGGCCATGGCAATCATGACGCGCTGACGCATACCGCCAGAGAACTGGTGCGGATACTCATTGACTCGCTTCTCGGGCTCAGGAATGCCAACGAGATCCAAAAGCTCGGTGGCGCGCTTGAGCGCCTCCTGCTTGGAGTAGCCACGGTGCAGACGAAGACCCTCGCCCACCTGCCTGCCGATCTTATAGACCGGGTTCAAGGAGGTCATAGGATCCTGGAAGATCATCGCGATATCGTTGCCGCGAATGTGCTGCATCTCTTCCTCGGTCATTTCGAGGATGGAGCGGCCGCGATAGCGAACGTCACCGCCCTCGATCTTTCCCGGAGGCATCGAGATGAGGCCCATGATGGTCATGGCGGTCACGGACTTACCGGAGCCGGACTCACCGACGACGCCCAGGGTTTCGCCGCGATCGAGCGTGTAGGAGACACCGTCGACAGCGCGAACAACGCCATCCTCGGTGTGGAAATACATCTTAAGGTCATCGACCTCGAGCAGATGCTGGCCCTCAGGAACCGGCTGGTCCTTCAGGTCCACATAGTTCTTGTTCTTCTTCATCCTTATGCGTCCTTCATCTTGACGTCGAGGGCGTCGCGCAGACCGTCACCCAGCAGGGTGAAGGCGAGCACCGTCGAGAGAATTGCCAGACCGGGCATGATCATCATCCAGGGAGCGGTCAGAAGATACTGCTGACCGTCCTGAATCATGGAGCCCCACGAAGGCGTAGGCGGAATAACGCCCATGCCGAGGAAGGACAGAGCGGACTCGGTCAGAATGGCGCCACCAATGTTCATGGTCGCGTAGACCACGATGGAGGCGACGGAGTTCGGGAAGATGTGACGCACGACGATACGAGCATCAGATGCACCCATCGCGCGCGCTGCATCAACATAGTCGTTTTCCTTGACCGTCAAGATTGCAGAGCGGAAGACGCGCGCAATCGAAGGCCAGCCAAGAATGCCGATGGCGATAAAGACGTTCTGAAGACCACGGCCGATAACGGCGATCATGGCGACAACGAACAGCACGTACGGGAACGCCAGGAAGATGTCCGCACAGCGCATGATGATCGTATCCCAAATGCCGCCGTAGAAACCGGCCAGGGCGCCCATGACCAGGCCGATCAATGTGGAGATGGCGGTGGCCATGATACCGACAGAAAGCGAAACGCGTGCACCGTAGATAACGCGGACGAGAATGTCGCGACCGAGGGCATCGGTGCCAAACGGGTGCTCGGCACACGGAGCCAGTAGCGATGTCTCGGCCATGGTGGTCGAATCGGAAGCCGTCGGCGAACCGAGCCAGGGCTTAGCCCACAGATCTGCGGTCAGGGCAACCACAACGACGATGATGATCCAGCAGACACCGATAACGGCGAGCTTGTTCTTACGAAGACGCTTAAAAGCGTCGCCCCACAGCGTGCGGGACTTGGCGGGAGCAGATGCGGCCTTGGTGGCGGTAGCCTGCTCCTGAGACTGAGAATCAGTTTCCTGCATGAGACGTACCTCCCTTAGGCCTTATCCGACGGACCGCCAAGGCGGATGCGCGGGTCGAGGAATGCATAGCTAATGTCGACGAGCAGGTTGATCACCATGACGACGACGACGATGAGCGTAACGCCGCCCATAACGATGGGCCAGTCACGCATGCTAATGGCGCGATAGACCTCATAGCCAATGCCGGGCCAGTTAAAGACCGTCTCGGTCAGGATGGCGCCCGAAAGCATGCCGCCAAAGTCGACACCAATATAGGTAACGACGGGGATGAGTGCATTCTTAAGCGCATGCTTGATGATGATCGCACGATTGGAGAGACCCTTGGCCTTTGCCGTACGAATGTAATCCTGGTTCATGACGTCAAGCAGCTGCGAGCGCATAATGCGGGCGGCATAAGCGGTCGAAACCGAAGCCAGCGTAATGGTCGGAAGCACATAGTGCATCCAATCCTGATACTGAGAGCTGGAACCGCCGGCACCCGAGATCGGCATGGAGAATGCACCGCCCGTGGCGTCCTTGAGAATGACGCCAAAGAACAGCTGCAGCAACATACCGAGCCAGAAAGCCGGGACGGCAACGAGAATCGACGTGGTGAGCGTTACCAAAATATCCCAGAAGGAATAACGCTTAACCGCCGAAATGATACCCGCACCGATACCCATGATTGCCTCGAGCACGATGGCGCACGCGGCGAGTTTGACCGTATACGGATACTTCTGGGCAAAGATTTCCGTAACCGGCAGCTTGCGCTGATACGAATTGCCCAGATCGCCATGAAGCAGGCCGTTCATGTAATACAAGTAACGGTCCACGAGCGACGTTTGAACGGGGTCGCCGTTCTCGTCAAGGATCGCGTTGCCGTCCTCGTCCGACTGGACCAGGTGATAGCGAACGCGAAGCTGAAGCTCCACCTCGGGGGACAGAGCCTTGTCTCCACCGATCAGCTTGATCGGATCTCCCGGCACGATATTCTGGAGGGCGAACAGAATCAGCGTAACGCCCAAAAACACCGGGATGAACTGAAGCACACGTTTAACGATGTACTTACCCATACCACTCCCCTATCTAGGGATTAACCTAAATGGGATGCCGATCGCCAGACCGGCATCCCAAAATTACCATCAGCCAGTTTACCCCAGGTTAGGGAGAACTGTATGTTTCCCATGAGGTCTACGTAAATACTTGACCCTCACGGAAGCTGCAAACTCTTAGGCGAGCTCAGCGGTACCCAGATCGGCATGCTTCTGCGGATCGACATAGAGGTGCTTGATGCGATCGGAGCCGACGATGGTGTGCGTGTAGAACATCACCGGGATGACCGGGCAGTCGGCAGCGACCATTGCGTCGGCCTCCTGCATCTTAGCGACGCGCTCCTCGTCGTCAACAATAGTACGAGCCTCGTCGACCTTGGCGTCGAACTCGGGATTGTTGTAACCGGAGCGGTTGTCGCCACCGAGGGAGTCGGAGTGGAACAGCGGATACAGGAAGTTGTCCATGATCGGGTAGTCGGCAATCCAACCCAGACGACCGAACTGATAGTTAAAGTTCTGATACTGCTCGAGCAGGGCAGACCACTCAGGGGTATCGGAGACAGCGGTAACGCCAACCTTGGCGAGGTCGCCGATGATGGACTCCATGATCTCCTTGTGACCGCCGTCCTGGTTGTAGGAAAGGGTCACACTAATGCCACGATCCCCGTTAGCGCCAGCGGGAGCGACCTTGTCGAGGTACTCGTTAGCCTTGTCGACATCGTAGGCGCAGAACTCCCATGCGCCCTCCTTGTAGCCATCGATGCCCGGAGGAACAATGCCGTCGGCAGGGGTACGGGTACCCTTGAAGATGGTCTTGCAGATGGCCTCACGGTTGATGGCCAGGGAGATGCCCCTACGCAGGTCGGCGTTGTTGAACGGCTCGGCCGTGGTGTTGCAGGTCAGATAGTACGTGGAAGGCTCGGCGCCGAGCAGCATGCGCTCGCCGTCACCCATGGTGTAGCCGTCCTTGGACACGCCGCGATCCTTCTTGGCGGCGTCGATCTGAGCGACGGGAACGTCGCAGACATCGAGGTTACCGGCCTGGAACTCCTTGTAGGCGGTCTCCATGTCCTTGATGACCTGGAAGTGGATGCCATCGATCTTGGCCTTGTCGCCATAGTAATCGTCGAACTTCTTGACGTTGATCTCCTGGCCATCCTCCCACTTGCCGTCCATCATGAACGGGCCGTTACCGACCGGGGCGAGGTAGAAGCTCTTGACATCGGACTCGGCGCACTCGGGAACCGGGGCCAGAGCCGGGTGAGAGGCGACGAAGGGGAAGTCGGCGTAAGCGGAAGCCAGCTTGACGACGAGGGTCTCATCGTCGGGGCAGGTAACACCGCTGAGCTCGGTAGCGTTACCGGCAAGCAGATCGTCATAGCCCTCGACCATGGAAAGGTGATAGGAGACCTCGGAAGGGCCGTACTCGGTAGCGACAGCCGACTTGGTGTTGACCAGACGCTCCCAACCGAGCTTGAAGGACTTGGAGGTAACGTCGTCACCGTTGTGGAACTTGGCCTTCTTGATCTTGAAGGTGAACTCGGTGGCGTCGTCGTTGGCCTCGAAGGACTCGCAAGCCAGCGGAACGATCTCGCCCTTCTCGGCGTCATAAGAGGTCAGAGCATCAAAGAGCTGGTACTCGACCTGAGTGCCCTGGTCCTCCTGGACATTGTAGGGGTCGATGCAGACCGGGTTGTTGATGTAGAAGTTCAGCTTCGAACCGGACTCAGAACCGGAAGCGTCGCCGCCCTTCTTGCCGCATGCGGCAAGAAAAGCCATGGAGCTCGCAGCAAGGGTACCGCCGACAAAGGCGCGACGACCCATAACGGGCTGGTGGAACATAGAATCAGCCATGCCATCCTCCTTATGAGATAGGACAAAGAAATGTTCAGTCGGACACATGTCGAGACAATCCGATCCGAACCATCAAAACGCCGCCCGTTGCTATGGCTGGTTATGCACAACGAACCAACGTTTCTCAATACAGTAGCGCATTTTATGCACGATTTGGGGCTAATTCCGGTCAACGGTCGAGAATTTCTTTAGTTGGGCGAAGTATGTGGGGATATTTTGGCTCTGTTACAAATATGTAAACAAAAAGGGTCCCGCACTTGCGGAACCCTTTTCAAGTATTTATGTGGCTCGTGCTTAGTAGCCGACGATACCCTGCGGGAAGAAGAACATGCACAGGACGACACACACGGCAAAAACGACGGCCATAATTACCGTCAGGCGATCGAGGTTCTGCTCCATGACGCCCGTGGCAGAGCTGGAGTTATACAGCGAGCTAGCGATCATATCCGAAACGCCGGTGCCCTTACCAGAGTGCATCAGGACGAGAATCGTCAGCGCCACGGCAGAGACAGCCCAAACGACAAACAGAAGAATCTGAAACGGACCCATAGATAAGCTCCTTAATAGAACAATTCAAACTCCAGTACTGTACCACAACCCCCAGCACTCCCCCATCAGCCATTTGGTGACGAGGTAGAAATAGCGCAAAAAAAGAGGGTTGTCCGGTTGTGGACAACCCCCTTACTAGAAAACGGTATTTGTTTTCTATTAGGCCTCGGTGGCGAGTACGCGACCCGTCATCTCGGCGGAAGGCTCAATACCAGCCATGGTGAGCATGGTCGGAGCGATATCGGAAAGACGGCCGTCCTCGATACCGGTGAGCTGTGCCTTCTCATCAACGATGATGAACGGCACGCGGTTGGTGGTGTGAGCCGTGAACGGATGCTTGGAACCGTCGGAAGCAACGTCAAACATGTGATCGGCGTTGCCGTGATCGGCGGTAATCAGCGCAAAGCCGCCCTTAGCGAGAATCGCCGGGACAACCTTGGACAGGGCATCGTCAACAGCCTCGACGGCCTTAACGGCAGCGTCGAAGACACCGGTGTGACCAACCATGTCGCAGTTTGCGAAGTTCACGATGTAGAAATCAGCGCGATCCTCGTTGATGGCGGCGACAAGCTTCTCGGTAACCTCGGGAGCGCTCATCTCAGGTTGCAGGTCGTAGGTAGCGACCTTGGGAGAAGCGACGAGCACGCGCTCCTCGCCCTCCTTGGGCTCCTCGATGCCGCCGTTGAGGAAGAACGTCACGTGGGCGTACTTCTCGGTCTCGGCGGTGTGCAGCTGCTTCAGGCCATTGGCGGCGATAACGTCGGCCAGAACGTTCTCGGGGAACGTCTTGGGGAAGGCGACCTCGACGTCAAACGTCGGGTCGTACTCGGTCATCGTCACAAAGTGCGAAAGCTTGATCTGCTCGCGCTCAAAGCCGTCGAACTCCTTGTCCGTGAACACGCGAGTCATCTGACGAGCGCGGTCGGGACGGAAGTTGAAGAAGATGGCCGCGTCGCCCTCGTGGATGCCCTCGTTGTGGGCAGCGAAGGGCTCGACGAACTCGTCGCCGCGCGGATCCTTCTCGTAGTAGGCCTTGATACCGGCAACAGGGTCGGTATCGGCATCGGATGCGTTGACCATGACATCGTAGGCGCGCTGGATGCGCTCCCAACGGTTGTCGCGGTCCATGGCCCAATAACGGCCCGAGACGGTGGCAACGCGAGCGTCGCAACCGGTCTCCTCGGAGATCTTAGCCAGGAAGGCGCAGAACTCACTCATGTAACCGGCACCGGACTGCGGGTCAACGTCGCGACCATCCATGAAGGCGTGGACGCGAACGGTCTTGACACCGTGCTCGGCAGCCATCTTGACCAGAGCCTCGACGTGGCTCATATGAGAATGAACACCGCCAGGGCTCATAAGGCCCATGAGGTGGAGAGTCTTGCCGTCAGCCTTGACGTCGTCCATAGCCTTGACGAAGACCTCGTTCTTGGCGATGGAGCCGTCCTTGATGGCATTGTTGATGCGCGAAAGCTCCTGGAACACGATGCGGCCGGCACCGATGTTGAGGTGACCCACCTCGGAGTTGCCCATCTGACCGTCGGGAAGACCCACGTCCTCGCCCGAAGCGCCGAGCGTGGTGTGGGGGTACTTCTCGTACAGGCTATCGAGGAAGGGCGTCTTAGCAGCGGCGACGGCGTTCTCGCCATCGGCCGGAGCCAGGCCGCAACCATCCATGATGATCAGGAGTGCAGGAAGATGACGCTGTGCCATATGTCCTACTCGCCTGCCTTGACGACCATAGAGGCGAAGTCGGCAGCCTTGAGCGAAGCGCCGCCCACGAGGGCGCCGTCGACGTCGAGCTTGGCGACGAGCTCGGCGATGTTGCCGGGCTTGGCAGAGCCACCATAGAGAACGCGGATGCCGTCGGCGAGCTCCTCACCGAACATCTCCTTGAGGGTCTCACGGATAGCGCCGCAGACCTCCTGAGCGTCCTCGGCGGTAGCGGTCTTGCCGGTGCCGATGGCCCAGATGGGCTCGTAGGCGACGACGACCTGCTTGGGGCAAGTGATCTCGAGACCCTCGAGACCAGCCTTGACCTGGTTCACGACGTGCTCGACATAGGTGCCGGCCTCGCGGACCTCAAGGGACTCGCCGCAGCAGAAGACAGGAACAAGACCGGCGGCAACGAGGGCCTTGGCCTTCTTGTTCTGATCCTCGTCGGTCTCGTGGAAGTAATCACGACGCTCGGAGTGACCGATGATGCAGTAGGTGCAGCCAGCGGACTTGAGCATGTCGCAAGAAGACTCACCGGTGAAGGCACCCTTGGCCTCCCAGTACACGTTCTGTGCACCGAGGGCGATGGGGGCAGCCTGAATACGGTCATGAACCGTGGTGATGTCGATGGTCGGAGGGCAGACGAGCACCTCGACGCCAGCCGGAACCTCGGGCAGAGCCTGAGCCAGCTCGTCGGCGAGCTTGGCGGCCTCGGCTACGTCGTTGTTCATCTTCCAGTTACCAGCGATAAGAAGGGTGCGATTAGGCATCGAGAAGCGCCTCCACTCCGGGCAGGGCCTTACCCTCGACGAGCTCCATGGAAGCGCCACCACCGGTAGAGATCCAGCTCATCTTGTCGGCCAGGTTGAACTTGTTGACGGCTGCGACAGAGTCGCCACCACCGATGATCGAGGTGCAATCAGCCTCGGCGACAGCCTCGGCGATAGCCTGGGTGCCGTGAGCGAAGTTATCGAACTCGAAGACGCCCATGGGGCCATTCCAGAACACAGTCTTGGCACCCTTGACAGCCTCGGCGTAGAGCTCCTCGGTCTTGGGGCCGATGTCCATACCCTCACGGTCGTCGGGGATAGCGTCGGAAGCGACAACCTCGGGGACAGCATCCTCGCCAAAGTGATCAGCAACGCGGTTGTCGATGGGGAGCAGGATCTTGACGCCCTTCTCCTCGGCCTTCTTGAGCATCTCACCGGCGCGCTCGACCCAGTCCTCTTCCTTGAGGGACTGACCGACGGACAGGCCCTGAGCCAGGAAGAAGGTGTAGGCCATGCCGCCACCGATGATCAGGGTATCAGCGGAGTCGATGAGGTGATCGAGAACGCCGATCTTGGAGGAAACCTTGGAACCGCCGACGATGGCGACGAAGGGGCGCTCGGGCTCGGCGAAGATGCCGGTCAGCGTGTCGACCTCCTTCTCGAGCAGGAAGCCGGCGACGGCAGGCAGGTAAGCGGCGGGGCCCACGACGGAACCCTGGGCGCGGTGTGCGGTGCCGAAGGCATCGAGAACGAAGACGTCACCATAGGAAGCGAGCTTCTTGGCGATCTCGGGATCGTTCTTCTTCTCACGCTTGTCGAAACGGACGTTCTCGAGAACGAGGACCTTGCCCGGCTCGACGGCGGCGACAGCCTCAGCAGCCTTCTCGCCGTAGGTGTCGGCGACAAAGGCAACGTCGAGACCAGAGAGCTCAGCGAGCTTCTTAGCGACAGGCTCAAGGGAGAGCTCAGGCTGGAAGCCGGTACCCTCGGGACGGCCGAGGTGGCTCATGAGGATGACGCGAGCGTTGTGCTCAACGAGGTAGTTGATGGTGGGCAGGGCAGCCTTGATACGGGTGGTGTCGCCAACGACGCCATCCTTGATAGGCACGTTGAAGTCAACGCGGACGAGAACGCGCTTGCCGTCGACATCGATGTCGCGGACGGTCTTCTTGGTAAAGGCCATGTTTGCTTCTACCTTTCGTACGTGTCTGCCTCCCATTACGGCAGACGATTTCCTATAAAAAGGGCGCGACCCTAGGGTGTAAGCCCTATGAGGCCGCGCCCTTCTTTAGACGCTCAACGAGCTATTCGCTAAAAGCTAAATTAAGCAACGAACTTCTCGAAGTACTTGATGGTGCGGACCATCTGAGAGGTGTAGGAGTTCTCGTTGTCGTACCAAGAGGTGACCTGAACGAGGGTCTGGCCGTTGCCGAGATCAGAGCACATGGTCTGAGTGGCGTCGAAGATGGAGCCGTGGGTCTCGCCGACGATGTCGCGGGAGACGATCTGGTCCTCGTTGTAAGCGAAGGTATCGGGGATGGTCTCGGCGTAGGCCTTCATGGCAGCGTTGACCTCGTCGACGGTGACCTTCTTGTCAACGACGGCGTAGAGGTTGGTCAGCGAGCCGGTCGGCGTCGGGACGCGCTGGGCGGCACCGATGAGCTTGCCGTTGAGCTCGGGGAGAACCAGGCCGATGGCCTTGGCAGCGCCCGTGGTGTTCGGGACGATGTTCTCGGAGCAGGCGCGGGAGCGACGGAAGTTGCCCTTGCGCTGCGGGCCGTCGAGCGGCATCTGGTCGCCGGTGAAGGCGTGGATGGTGGTCATGATGCCGGACACGATGGGAGCGAAGTCGTTCAGACCCTTGGCCATCGGGGCGAGGCAGTTGGTGGTGCAAGAAGCAGCGGAGATGATGTTGTCCTCAGCGGTCAGCGTCTCATGGTTGACGTTGTACACGATGGTGGGCAGATCGCTGCCGGCCGGAGCGGAGATGACGACCTTCTTGGCGCCAGCGTTGATGTGGGCCTGAGCCTTAGCCTTGCTGGTGTAGAAGCCGGTGCACTCGAGAACGACGTCGACGTCAAGGTCGCCCCAAGGCAGGTTGTTAGCGTCGGCCTCCTTGTAGATCTTGATCTCCTTGCCGTCAACGGTGATGGAATCCTCGCCAGCAACGACCTCGTGATCGCGAGCGTAGTTGCCCTGCGTGGAGTCGTACTTCAGCAGGTAAGCGAGCATATCGGGAGAGGTGAGGTCGTTGATAGCGACGATCTCGGAGCCCTCATGACCGAACATCTGACGGAAAGCCAGACGACCGATGCGACCGAAGCCGTTAATAGCAACCTTTACTGCCATTGTGTCTCCTTTCGTAAGGCCCCCGCGAGCTACAGCGCCCGCCGTTGAGGCCCACAAACTAACCACTCGCCTAATATACCTGTCTCTTATACACATCTGACGCTGCCGACGATACTCCTTGTGTA
>CABRIC010000044.1 GCA_902470905.1 uncultured Collinsella sp.
CACGAGCGGGGGCTCCTATCTTTTTAGTGCCCTCGGATTGGGTCATAGTGTCTGTTCACCGGCTCGCCGGATAACGCCATGCCCGTGTTCTCCCAGGTCGCCGGCGCTGGCGGCGGCAAGGCCGCTACTGAGAGCACCAGCCTGTTCGCCGGCATCGTGTCGGTCTTGGTCCTGACTCCGTTCTTCTACGCCGGTTTCGACACCATTCCTCAGCAGGCTGAGGAAGCGGCCGAGGGCCTCAACTGGAACAAGTTCGGCAAGATCATCTCCCTGGCCCTGCTGGCCGCCGGCGGCTTCTACATGGTTTGCATTTACTCGTTCGGCACTATCCTCGACTGGCATGAGTTTGTTAAGAGCCCAGTTCCCGCGCTTGCCTGCCTCAAGGGCATCAACATGCTTCTGTACCTGGCCATGCTCGTTATCGCCACGCTTGGACCCATGGGCCCGATGAACTCCTTCTACGGCGCCACGAGCCGCATTATGCTCGCCATGGGCCGCAAGGGCCAGCTGCCCGAGAAATTCGCCGAGGTCGACCCCAAGTCCGGCGCTCCCAAGCTCGCCTGCGTCGTTTTGGGCGTCATCACCGTCATCGGTCCGTTCCTGGGCAAGAACATGCTCATCCCCCTGACCAACGTGTCGGCTCTCGCCTTCATCTTCTCCTGCGGCATGGTCGCCCTCGCCTGCCTGCGCATGCGCTTCACCGAGCCCGACCTGCCTCGTCCCTACGAGGTGCCCGGCGGCAAGTTTGGCATCGGCCTCGCTATCGCTGCCTGCGCCATTATCATCGGCCTGCTCGTGATTCCGTTCTCTCCCGCTTCCCTCAACATGGTGGAGTGGAGCATCGTGATCGGCTGGTTGGCTATTGGCCTGGCCCTCATGGCTTTCACCAATTCCCGCAAAAAGTAACGCCTAGCCGGGGCGGATCGGGTGCGCGGGCCCTCTCTCCCGCGCACCGAACCCGGCACCACTTGGGTAGCTTTGTGAGGCCTTAACCCAACACGGCCTCGCCCACTATATGGATCCATAAGGAGGAACCATGTCCACTAAGTATGCAATCGTTGGCGGTAAGCTCATCGACGGTACCGGTGCCGAGCCGGTCGAGAACTCTCTCGTACTCGTCGACGACAACGGCAAGATCGAGTACGCCGGTGCTATGCAGGACCTTCCCGAGGGCGTTGAGGTTATCGATGCCGCCGGCAAGACCGTCCTTCCCGGCCTGATCGACACTCACCTGCACTTCTCGGGCAACCTGACCGACGATGACACCGATTGGGTCATGCAGCCGCTCCTCGAGAAGCAGGCCGTCGCCGTCAAGCAGGCCTACGACTGCCTCACCCACGGCCTCACCACCGTCTGCGAGATCGGCCGCTTTGGTATCCAGATCCGTGACTGCATCGACAAGGGCGTCTTTAAGGGCCCGCGCGTTCTGGCTACCGGTCTGGGCTTCTGCCGCGTTGCCGGCCACGGTGACTCCCACCACTGCACCCAGGAGCTCAACAAGGAATCCCATCCCTGGGGCGACCAGGTCGACGGTCCTTGGGATCTGCGCAAGGCCGTCCGTCGTCGCCTGCGCGAGAACCCCGATGCCATCAAGATCTGGGCTACCGGTGGCGGCATCTGGCGCTGGGACTCCGGTCGCGACCAGCACTATTGCTCCGAGGAGATTCAGGCCGTGGTCGAAGAGGCCAAGATGGTCGGCATCCCCGTGTGGAGCCACTGCTACAACAACCACGCCGCTGCCTACGATTCCGTCCGCTTTGGCTGCGAGCAGCTGATTCACGGCTTCGATATCGATGAGCGCACCATGGACCTCATGGCCGAGCAGGGCACCTTCTTCACCCCGACGATCGCCTTCCTGCCCACCTGGTACGCCACCTATCCGCCCGTCTACGTCCCCGAGCTGCACGACAAGTACGAGGGCACCCTGGTCGAGAAGGAGCTGCAGCGCAACTACGACTGCCTGCGCGAGGCCAAGAAGCGCGGCGTCGTCATGACGATCGGCTCCGACTCCTTCTCCTTCGTCACCCCGTACGGCACCTGCTCCATCGAGGAGATGTACGAGTTCGTCGACAAGATCGGTTTCACCCCGGTCGAGACCATCACCTGCGCCACCCTCAACGGTGCCAAGATGTGCCACATCGAGGACGAGACCGGTTCCATCGAGGCCGGCAAGTGTGCCGATCTGCTGGTCGTCAACGGTGACGTCGCCGCCGACATCCACGTGCTCAACACCGACAACATGGACGTCATCATGAAGGACGGCTGGATCGTCGAGGCTGGCACCTTTGGCGAGGCCAACAAATACAGCGCCTAGGGTACCGTTTGTCGATGACTGGATGTAAAACACAGCTTTTGATTGCATAATGCAATGGAGAGGGTCGCTTGCGGCCCTCTTTATTGCTATGGGTGCGATAGATAAAAGGGGATGACGGTGGATTTAAACAGGCTGATTCTGGGCAAGAGCTACAACTCTACCAAGGTCTTTCGTACGGCCCAACATGTGGTCCAGGCCATCCTGCTCGGTGTTGTCGTTCCGGCGCTTATCCTGCTGCTTATCTGGGATTTAACCGATAATCCCAATCCCGTTCCGGGCGTCGTGGTCATTGCCGGCATGGTCATGCTGTGCTTCTTCTTCTCGTATGTCTTTGTGGTCCCCGACGACCTCACATCGAGCGCAACCGACCGTACGCTTGCCATCGCATCAAAAATATTCGCCTACACGTCGCGCGGCCTTACGCCCGAAGCGGCCCTGGGCGCCTCTAAAATCATCCTGTCCGAGACCATCGCCTCCGCCATCTGCTTTACCGATGGCAAACAGGTGTTGGCAAGCTGGGGCGAGGACTCGGCAAAGTGCCCTGCCGGCACCCCGGTAGTGCTCAAGACCACGCTCAACGTGATCGAGTCCGGCGAACAGAGCGTGTTTTCGCGTGACGCCTCCAATGAGACGGGCGGCTATTTTCCCCGCCTGCGCGCCGGCATTGTCGCGCCGCTTACCGTGCGCGGGCATTGTGTGGGCACACTCGAGCTGTATTACCCCCGCCTGAGCAGCATCGATATGCGCCAGACGGCTCTTGCCTCGGGTTTTGCCGACCTCATTTCCACGCAGCTCGCCAGCTTTGAGCTCGAGCGCCAGGACGAGCTCACAGCCCGCGTTGAGCTTCGCGCCCTGCAGTCGCAGGTCGACCCGCATTTTCTATTCAATACCATTAGCACGATCGTGTCGCTCGTTCGAACCGAGCCCGACAAGGCGCGATCGCTGCTGATCGACTTTTCCAACTACTATCGTCAGACGCTTTCTGATTCCGATACGCTCACCACGCTCGAGCACGAGGTGGAACAGGGCACTCGTTATATCAATCTTATGCAGGCCCGGTATGGTGACGGTCGTCTGCGCGTTTCGGTCGACATCGACTTTGAGGTGCGCGACAGCCTGGTGCCGCCGTTTATCTTGCAGCCGTTGCTCGAAAACTGCATCAAGCATGCGCAGCGCGAGACCGAGCCGCTTTCTATTCGTGTTAGGGCTTTTGAAACCGATGACGGCTTGGAGATCATCGTCGAAGATGACGGCATCGGTATGAGCGAAGAAGTCTGCGCGCATCTGTTTGAACAGCATCGCCGAGAGGAGCCCGAGAGCATTACCGCCGACGGCTCCATCAAGCGAGGCTGCGGCCTGGCGCTCTTCAACGTGCTTCAGCGCATCCATTTCTTTTACGGAGAAGATTCTGGCATGCGCGTGAAGTCCCAGGAGGGCGTGGGAACGCAGGTCATCGTTGAGTTGAACGGCGAGCCGCATGAGCCGGCGCCGCTAACGGTGTAGCACGCGGTTGGATTGAGAGAAAAAGAGGGGAAGCGCATATGTCCGAAGGCTGGAACATCCTGGTGGTTGATGACGAGCCTCCCATTAGGGCTGAGCTACGCTATCTATTGGAAAAGGATACGCGTGTGGGTCAGATTGCCGAGGCGGGCAATGTCACCGAAGCCGTGGAGTCGATTCTGTCGAACAAGCCCGACGTGCTGTTTTTAGACATTACCATGCCCGGTCGCTCGGGAATTGAGCTTGCCGAGACGCTGCAGAACCTAAAGACGCCGCCGATCGTGGTATTTGTGACGGCATTTGCCGAGTATGCGGCTGATGCCTATAACCTCGATGCTGTCGATTACATCGTCAAACCGGTCGAGGATGCCCGCTTGTCAAAGGCACTCGATAAGATCGAGACTGCCCTGGGCGCTCGCCGTGTCGTCCATGCTCCGTGCCAGCCTTTGCGCCTGACGGTGGATCGTGGGGGCAAAAAGGTGTTTATTCCCGTGGCGGATGTCTGCTACTTTGAGGCGCGCGCCGATTTTTGTAACGCCGTCTGCGCCGAGGGAACATACCTGATCAATGAGTCGATTTCCTCGCTCGAGCGGCGCCTGGCCTCCGAGGGCTTTATTCGTGTCCACCGCAGTTATCTGGTCAATTTGGAAGACGTGCATAATGTCGAGATCGGCTCCACGGGTCTTATGGAGCTCAGACTCGATCGCGTAACCTCGACGGTGCCTGTGTCCCGTCGCCGCGCTGCCGAGGTTAAAGCACGCTTGGGGCTTGCGTAGGCAGTCTGCATACCATCGTTTACCGCCGCAGGTTTGGCGTGACCGCGCGGTGGGCATAATGGGTGACATCGAATGAAATCGAAAGGAACAATATGCCCGCGCTCATTACGCATCATCTGTTTGGCGAGGAAAGCATCGACCGTCTTCCGCAGGGCGTTATCACGTCCGACGAGGAGCGCATCGCCTTTATCCTGGGGAACCAAGGTCCCGACCCGTTTTTCTTCCACATCCTGACGCCGCGCGTTTCCGACTGCACGCTGCTGGCGCAGGTCATGCACCGCTCGCGCATGTCGCGTCAGTTCTCGTGCCTGCGCGACGGCGTGTCGCACCTGCAGCCACGCGACGCCAATCTGGGTCGTGCGTTTGCGCTGGGCCTGCTGTCGCACTATGTGCTCGATCGCAATGCCCATCCCTTTGTCTACGAGCAGCAGTTTGGAATTGTCGAGTCCGATCCCGAGCTCGAGGCTTCGGGCAGTCAAGTTCATGCTGTGCTCGAAAGCGACTTGGACGTGCTGATGCTGCAGCTCAAGCGCGGCGGGGCAACGGTCGAGGATTATCCGCCGGCGGGCGAGATCGTCACCACCGACCGCATCAATCGCGTGGCCGGCGTGCTGATGAGCTACGTCGCCGGGCGCGTGTACGGTATCGACATCCCGGCGGGGGAGTACGCCGGCGCCGTCTCGGACATGCAGCTGCTCTATCGCACCATTGAGCCTGCCGGCTCGGCAAAGACGCGCGCGATTGCCCTGGTCGAGGGCTTGGTGCACGACTACTCGCTACTCGACGGCCTTGCTCATCGCGTGACGACGGAGCTGCCCGAGCGCACCGGCAACCTGGGCCACCTGACATGGAAGAGCCCCTTTACCGATGAGGTCTCGACTGAGAGCTTCCCCGAGGTCTTTGAGCGCGCGCTGGTCGATTACGAGCTCACCGTCGCCCGCTTTATCGAGACCGGTGACATGGATGCCGTGACCGGCCATATCAACTACAGCGGCCGCGTACTCGACGCCGACGAGGAGTTCGACCGCGAGGAATAACAAGCCGACTCATAAGTTGCAGTGGAATAGTTCCTGAATGAAGCCCCGGAGGGCTAAACAGGAACTATTCCACCGTAACCGCCTTGATGGGATGGTGTTTCGCTCTGCGTGTCCGTATGACCGCTCCTGTCCCTTTGCCGAATCCTTACCAGCGCCTCTGTGCAATTGGGGTACGATGAGCTAACTGCATATCGGGCGAATACGAAAGGGCCCTGTCCATGAAATACACCAAGCTCGAGCGTAACTGGGTTATGTACGATGTGGGCAACTCGGCCCTCGTGCTGCTCAATACCTCGGTGGTGC
Organism: uncultured Collinsella sp.; assembly: GCA_902470905.1. Classification (GTDB taxonomy): domain Bacteria; phylum Actinomycetota; class Coriobacteriia; order Coriobacteriales; family Coriobacteriaceae; genus Collinsella. Next base: position 5,931 of record CABRIC010000044.1, read on the forward strand.
CCATCTACTTTAACGCCATCAATACCGGTGCTTCCTCGGCAGACCTGGTGGTCGCTTGGGGCAACGCGCAGACGATCGCCTCGCTGGTCATTGCCATGCTCATGCCCATTCTGGGCGCGCTTGCCGACTACGCCGGCAACAAGATCAAGTTCTTCTTGGGCTTCTTCCTCACGGGCCTGGTTCTTTGCCTGGCGCAGGCTATCCCAATGTCCGCCATGGCATTTTTGACCGTGTACGTGCTGTGCACTATCGGCCTTAACTCTTCTATGACGTTCTACGACGCCATGCTGCCCGACATTACCACCGACGAGCGCATGGACGCCGTGTCCAGCTCGGGCTATGCCTGGGGCTATATCGGTTCCACCGTGCCGTTCATCATCTGCCTGGCGCTCATCATGGGTGGCCCCGCTCTTGGCGTTCCCACCATGCTGGCAACGCGTCTATCGTTTATCATCACTGGTGCCTGGTGGCTCATCTTTACTCTACCGCTCATTCGCACCTATAAGCAAAAGTACGGTCGCGAGCGTGGTCCCGAGGACACCATCGGCCACATCGTGGGCGGTGTGTTCTCCGAGGTCGGACACACCATGCGCGAGATCGCCCACAACAAGACCGTGCTGGTCTACATGATCGCGTTCTTCTTCTATATCGATGGCGTCCACACGGTCATTTCCATGGCTACCAGCTACGGCTCGGCTTTGGGCATCGATTCGACGCAGCTGGTGCTGGCGCTGCTCGTTACGCAGTTCGTGGCCTTTCCGTCCGCCATCATCTACGGCAAGCTCGCCGGACGCGTGGGCACGCTCAACATGATCCTGGTGGCGGTCGCCGCCTACATGGGCATTGTGCTGTTCGCCGCGTTCTTCCTAAAGACCGCCTTTGAGTTCTGGGTGCTTGCCATTATGGTCGGCCTGTTCCAGGGTGGCGTGCAGGCGCTCAGCCGCAGCTACTTTGGTCGCATCATCCCCAAGGAAAAGTCCAACGAGTACTACGGTTTCTTTGACATCTTCGGTCGTTACGCAAGCGTCATGGGCACCTTCCTGGTGTCGGTCGTCACCTCGCTGACCGGTAACCCGTCGCTGGGCGTCCTTTCCATTGGCGTGCTGCTGATCGTTGGCTTTATGCTGCTGGTCCGCCTGTCCCGCATGACTCGGGCGGCAGAGCATGCCGCATAGGAGCGAACGGCTATTGTGCCTGTCCACGGCACTCTTTTGGGGTTATCCGCAATAAACATTGCGACTTGCGAGCAATGATTTGCCCAAGTGGGTATGATGGAATCAGCTAGGTCGCGGGGCGTCGCCTGTGTTTGGCGGCGTCCCGTTTTTTTGTGCTGCAGGGAGGGAAAGCATGAACGCCACGGTTGTGATTCCAACATATTGGGCAGATGATGATGCCCATGCAAACACTCCCGGCGTCTATGACCACTCGACGAAGCTCAACGCCACCAATCCCGAGCTCGACCGCTGCCTGGCCTCGCTCGAGCAGGTGCACGACATTCCGAGGATTATCCTTTTGGTGGTCTGTCCCATCTCGGCTACGGCTGATGTGTCGAAGCGCGTGCGCGAAATCGTCGACGCGCACCCTACGCTCAAGGTCACCGTGGTTACCAACACCCAGGCATCGCGTATCGCCGACCGTGTGGCGCAGCTTGCTCCCAAGGGCTCGGGCGAGTGCGTGAGCCTGCGCGGATACGGCGCCATCCGCAATATGGGGCTTGCCTGCGCTGCGGTGCTCGGTCACGATGCCGTTGTCTTTTTGGATGACGACGAGACCGTTATCGATGCCGACTTTATGAAGCGCGCGACCTATGCTCTGGGTCAGCAGACGCGTCAAGGCCTGCCGATTTTGGTCAAGAGCGGTTACTTTTACGATCGCGACGGATCGCCGTTGGCGCCCACGGACAAGGTGGGCATCTGCCATCGTTGGTGGACCAAACGTATCGAGTTTAATCGCTGGATGAAAAAGGCGCTCTCGGGCACCCGTATCTCGCGTTCAAACTACGTATGCGGCGGCCTTATGGCGCTTCATGCCCGCGTCTTTACCCGTGTGGCGTTTGACCCGTTTATCACCCGAGGTGAGGACCTGGACTACCTCTTTAACATGCGCATGTTTGGCTACGACGTGTGGTTTGACAACGAGTGGACCGTTCGTCACCTGCCGCCCGAGTCCGAGAGGCGCTCGCCGCGCTTTATGCAGGATGTGTACCGTTGGTACTACGAGCGTGCCAAGCTGACATTTGCCGCGCACCAGCAGGAGCTCGTTCCCGTCACGGCCGCGTCGCTCATGCCCTATCCGGGCCCGTGGATTTCGCGCGAGCTCGACGACCGCGTGCGCAAAACCGCCATGGTCCGCAGTATGTTTACCCGCGAGCACGAGGGGTACCTGCGCATTTGGCGTCACGGTATTGACGAGGCCAAGACCTACGCGCGCCAAAACGCCGCAAGCTACCTGCGTTTTCAGAGCTTCTGGCCCAAGATTATGGACGGGCTCTGGCGCGACGCACAACTGACCAGCATCCTGGAGGGGACTGAATGATCGACCGCCGCGCCCAGCGCGATAACTCAATATCAATCTTTCGCGTGATCGCCGTTGTCTGTGCCATTTGCGTGCTGGTGTACTTTATTTTTGCCCTGGCGACCGGGATTGAGCCGATCGCGACTGTGGTCGCCTGCGCACTGCTGTGCATCTTTCTGTGCATTTTTATCTATTTGACGCTCAATCCCGATTCGGTGCGTTCGCAGTACACCGAAGAGACGCTCTCGGTGGCCTCTGCCATGCTCGAGGACATCAAAGGCGGCCTGACGCAGGAGTCGGCGCGTCTGGTGTGCCAGCGCATTTTGCCCGAGACACGTGCCATGACGGTTGCCATCACCGACGAGGGCAATGTGCTGGCCTGCGCGGGCGAGTTCGAGGAAAAGCTACTGCCCGATTCGCCCATCCACACACTTGCCACGCGCTACGTCATCGAGCACGGTATCGTCCAGTCGTTCAACCGCGTGGTGGACGTCGTGGGTTCGGATGGCTCGCACAACCAGGTTCCTGCCGGTATCATCGCGCCCATCAAGGTGGGCGACCGCACCGTCGGCACGCTCAAGTTCTACTACAAGACCCCGCGTGCCGTCGACCGTACCCAGTATGCGCTCGCCTCGGGTTTTGCCGAGATCCTGTCCACGCAGCTCGCCATCCACGAGCTCGAGGTGCAAAAGGAGCTCACGGCCCGTGCCGAGGTGCGTGCCCTGCAGGCGCAGATCAACCCACACTTCCTGTTCAACACGCTCAACACCATCGCGTCGTTTACGCGTACCGACCCGCTGCGCGCCCGCGAGCTGCTGCGCGAGTTCTCCTCGTTCTATCGCGCCACGCTCGACAATTCGGGCTCGCTCATTCCCGTGTCGCGCGAGGTCGCACAGACCAAGCGCTATCTGACGTTTGAGAAGGCGCGCTTTGGCGATGATCGCGTGCTGGCGACCTTCGATGTGTCCGAGGACATCGAGGACACGCTGGTGCCGGCATTTGTGATTCAGCCGATCGTCGAGAATGCCGTGCGCCATGGTATGGGCGACGACGATGCGCTGATGATCGATGTGTCGGTTCACAGGGATGGCGAAGATGCGATTTTAATTGCGGTCGCCGATAACGGCGTGGGTATGGATGAAGGCACCGCTGCCAGACTGTTTGACGAACGCTCCGCCCGTCCCGACGCCAACTCCCCACAGGGTGGCGGCGCCGGTGTGGCCATGCACAATATTTCGGAGCGTATCCATCGCTTTTATGGACCGCACTCCTATACGCGCGTCGAATCGGCGCCGGGCAAGGGCACTAAAGTGCTCCTGCATCTCGATTTGTCGGAGAGCATCTTCGACATTCAAGAGTAAAATAATAGGTTACGGGTTTAACGCCGGTTGGCGGATGCCCGACGTAGTTAGTTGACGAAAGGTTTTATCCCTATGCTGCGTGCGATGATTGTGGATGACGAGGCCCCGGCCCGTTCGGAACTTCGCTTCTTGCTCGAGCAGACGGGCAAGATCGGCACGATCACAGAAGCGTCGAGCGTTCGCTCCGCCATCGAGATGCTCATGGAGAGCCGCGTCGATGTTGTGTTCCTCGATATCTCGATGCCTGGCGCTTCGGGCCTGCAACTTGCCGAGGCACTGCATAAGCTCAAGAATCCGCCGGCGATCGTATTCGTAACCGCGTACAGCGATCATGCGGTCGAGGCGTTTGATGTGGATGCCGTCGACTATCTGATGAAGCCGGTCGAGGAGGCTCGCCTGGATCGAGCGATCGATAAGGTTATGCAACGCGCCAAGCCTGTCACGGACAGCAAGGTGACCATCGAGCGCATCCCGGTGGAAAAGGGCGGCCGCAAGGTCCTCATCCCCGTGGACGACATTCGCTTTATTATGGCCAAGGACGATTACTCCTGTATTTATACGGTCGATGACCGCTTTTTGTCCACGACCTCGCTGGCACAGTTCGAGGCCAAGCTCTGCGACTTTGGCTTCTTCCGCGTTCACCGCCGCTATATCGTCAACTTGGCGTGTGTCACCGACGTCGAGACGGTTCCCTCGGGCGCTATCCAGCTGGGCATTACGGGCGTCGACGAACGCGTACCGGTTTCGCGCCGTCGCGTCGTACCGCTCAAAAAGGCCCTGAGCCTCTAGTACACCGGCCCCGCAGCCCTGTAGACCAAAATCGTCTGCGGAGCCGTGGGGCTTTTTGCATGAATGCACCAAATCTTTTTGCGGAAGGGATCCCATGAACAGTGCAAGCGCCAAGCGTATCGACATTATCTCGGACACCCACGGCTATCTTTCGCCTGCGCTCTTGGACGAGCTTAAGGGTGCGGATCTGATTATCCACGCCGGTGACCTTACGTCGGAGATGGACTACGAGCACCTGCGCACCATCGCCCCCGTGCGAGCGGTGCTGGGTAATAACGACTACTACCGCGACTACGGCCCCGATGTGGACCGCTTGGCACTCTTTACCTACGAAGGCCTCAAGTTCGCCGTAGCCCACTACCGTGAAGACCTTCCGGTGGGATCCGTAGACGTAGCCATCAACGGCCACACCCACGTAACCAAAGAAGTCCAAGTGGGTCGCTGCCTGGTCCTCAACCCAGGCAGTGCCAGCTATCCAAGAGGCACCCGAGGCCCCACCATGGCCAGAATGCTTGTCAAGGACGGCAAGATTCTGAGCATCAAATTTATTGACCTAGAGTAGGTGCAACAAAAACGGGGGATGCAGATCGCATCTCCCGTTTTTCTTTGAGCCAAAGGCCGAAGTTCAACAACAATCTTAGACAACCCCGCCGAGGAGAACGGGGACCTCGAGCCGCGGAAGCGGCGAGGAACAAAGTCTTTGAAGCAAGTGACGGCAGGGAGGGTCTCCGGGGCCGGCTGGCGCGGGTTGAGTTTGTCGCGAGTTCCGCACGCAAAGGAAAGCACTTAATGTGCTTTCCGTCTTGCGCAGGACTGTAGAGCAGCAAACTCAACCCGCGCCAGCCGGCCCCGGAGACCCTCCCGGAGGGACCGAAAAACTTTTTCAAAAAAGTTGTTGCACGGCGGACAGACTTCTGTGTATACTAATCCCCGCAGCGCACGCGAGCGGAAACAAACGCGAACGACTGCCTGGGGAGTTAGCTCAGTTTGGTTAGAGCGCCGGCCTGTCACGTCGGAGGTCGCGGGTTCGAGCCCCGTACTTCCCGCCAACGCAATTAAAGCCACGTCTTCGGACGTGGCTTTTTGCGTTTAATAGGCCCTCGATCTTATATGCCTCTTTATCCAAATCACCGCATTTGCAACGAGCGAGCCGGCCTCTACTGATATATGTGTTCAAACAGGGGGTTTGTTGCGCAACATCTGTTCAATGAAGCAGGGGGTTCGGTTATACTAAATTGCTCTTTAGGCCGTACCTGATTCAGCTAGTCTTCAAGTGCGGCATTCAGTGAACACCCATTTTATAATTTGGTTGTTCAGGCGGTCATTTGGCGTCTCGACACAAGCTCGGCCCCGGAGCTCGTTCGAGCTGTTCGTATTCCTTGAAAGGGGAAACATGGACATATCGAGGAAGACTGATTATGCCCTTCGCATGCTTGCGATGCTTGCCGAGGAGCCGGAGCGGTTGCTTTCTGTTCGCACTGCTGCCGAAGAGGTCAATGTTCCGTATTCGTTTGCCCGTTCGATTCAGCACGGCTTGGTTCAGGCCGGCATTGTGGAGAGCCTGCGTGGTGTTCATGGCGGCATGCGCCTTAAGGTGAGCCCCGACGATGTCACGATCCGTCAGGTCGTAGAGGCCGTTCAGGGCCCCATGGTTATGAATGATTGCACCGCGCCCGATGGCGACTGTGCGCGCATGGGCACGTGCTGCTATCATCCCCTGTGGGCCGGAGCCCAGGCGCTGATGCGCGACTATCTCGATTCCGTTTCGCTCGGCGATATCGTCGCCCATCGCCAGTTTCCGGCTGTCGATCCCAAGTTCGCCGACCGCGATGCGTTTCCCGAGTACGCCGCTTGCGCGTATGCTTGCCGGGAGGAATAGCGCCGCATAAGGAGCATTGTCATGATTCAGGACCCCTTTCGTTCGATGATTCGTTCGGAAGGGGTCCTGCGTTATCGCGACCTTCCGTGGCGCCGCACGCGCGACCCGTATATCATCTGGCTTTCCGAGGTCATGCTGCAGCAGACGCAGGTGCCGCGCGTGGAGGCGCGCATGCCGGCGTGGCTCGATCGCTTTCCGACTGTCCGGGCGCTTGCTCAGGCCGCCCCTTCCGATGTCTTGGATGCGTGGCAGGGGATGGGCTACAATCGCCGCGCCCTGGCGCTTCACAGGGCTGCACAGTGCGTTGTGGAGGACTGGGATGGGGAGTTTCCGCGTGAGATGCACGATCTGGTCGCGTTGCCCGGCATTGGCCCGGCAACGGCGCAGGGCATCCGTTCGTTTGCATTCGATCTTCCGGGCGTGTATCTGGAGACCAACGTGCGCACGGTCTTTTTGCATCATTTCTTTCCCGATGTGCCGGCCGTTCCCGATCGCGAGCTGGTGCCGCTGATTCAAGCTGCCTGTCCGGCGGCCCCCGGTGCGGCGGCGGATGAGATTGCGCCCTTTGCCGCGCCTCAAGACGATGCCGACACGCCGCGCGCGTGGTATTACGCGTTGCTGGATTACGGCGCGTATCTTAAAAAGACGCTGCCCAATCCGTCCAGGCGGTCGGCGGGCTATAGTCGTCAGTCCAAGTTTGAGGGCTCGCGCCGCCAAAAGCGCGCCCACATTGTGCGCATGCTGCTGGCAGCGCGCGATGGGCAGCCGGCAGGTATTACGCTTGATGAAGCTGTTGCAGGCGTTAACGAGATGGAGACGGCAGCCGGCCGTGAGCCGGTCGAGCGCGAGCTGGTCGCAAGTATTCTTGCCGATCTGGAGCGCGAGGGCTTTTGCCGCTCCGAGGGCGATCGTTGGCTGAGTGTATAGCTCGCTCGAATCTGAAGAACAGGATTATAAGGTTTAAATTCTCGGCATGGGGGCATCCTAAAGACAGGGCCGCTCAAAGCCTATGGGCGGCACGTGTTGAAGGGAAGTACACCTATGGATTTTGAGAACTCTCAGACCAAGAAGAACCTCGAGACTGCTTTTGCCGGTGAGTCCCAGGCACACACCAAGTATCGCTACTATGCATCCAAGGCCAAAAAGGACGGCTACGTTCAGATCTCGAATATCTTTGCCGAGACGGCGGGCAACGAGTCCGAGCATGCCAAGCTGTGGTTTAAGTATCTGCACGATGGCACCGTTCCGGGCACTCTGGACAACCTGCGCGACGCCGCCGCGGGCGAGAACTACGAGTGGACCACGATGTATGACGAGTTTGCCAAGACCGCCGAGGAGGAGGGCTTTGCCGAGATCGCCGAGAAGTTCCGCGGCGTCGCCGCTGTCGAGAAGGCCCACGAAGAGCGCTATAACAAGCTCGTCGAGCGCATTGAATCGGGCGAGGTGTTTGAGCGCGAGGGCGTAAAGGTGTGGAAGTGCCTGAACTGCGGACACCTGCATGTTGGTGCCGAGGCGCCCGAGGTGTGCCCGGTGTGCAACCACCCGAAGGCGTACTTTGAGGAGCAGGTGGTGAACTACTAGCGCGTGGTGCTAGCGTGAGCTGGGCCGGGAGGGCCGGACTACCTTCCCTCCTCGCTCACGGCTTCGCAGGGTCGCGTTGAGGGAAGGTAGTCCGGCCCTCCCGGCCCGCTTCGGGTCGTCGCGTGCTCGTTACTGAAAAGCTGATTAGAAGTTTGTGTGCCGCCCCTTTTGGGGCGGCACTTTTTGTGTGGGGTCCCGGTCTTCACAATTTCCGTCAAGCTTTTGGTTAGGTTTTGGTCGGTTGGCGTAAGGGCGGAAGGGCAAAAGATCATTCGATAAAAAAGCTCAGAGAAAGTGCTGGTAGGGGAGTTGTTGAGCTTTTCGACAGTTTTCTGACTATAGAATCTTTGCGGCTATTGCCGCGGATTTCGTTGCCGCGGCCGCGATGGTGCGTGATGCTGGGCGTAAGCGTCGAATGCTCCGATTGAGGAGGCCAACATGGATCTGTTTCTTGAGACCCCGCGGCAACAAGCCGAGCGCATGTTGCGCCAGCAGCAACGGCTTATGGAGATGCAAATGCAAGGGGCGGCCGTCCAGCCTCCTGTGCAAAACGCCGCGCCCGCGGTATCGTCTGCGGATGAGGTGGACCCAGGAGCCTATTCCGTACAGCAAGATTCATATGCGCAGGAGCTTGCGTTCGACAAGCGTCGTGCGCGTCGCCGTCGCTGGGCCCAGCGCCTGCGTACGCTGGCGATGATCGTGCTGATTCCGTTGGGGCTCGCGGCAATCTTCTTGGCCTCATATGCCCTCACGTGCATTCTCAACGGCGCCTCGCCCAGCGAGGTGCTTGAGCACTTGGCAGTTCTCGGCCAGCGCCTAAGCGATGTCGTAACAACTATCCGCGCCGGCTGGGAGAGTTAGCGTTTTAGTACCTGTGGCCCAAAATCCATTTGTCCGATTGCCATGTGACGCCCGGTGCGTGTGGCGGGGTAAGATTGATCGCGGTTTTGATTGATGATCGATTGAGTTTGTTGGGCGGAGTCTATGTCTGCTATTGATATCGTGCTTGTTGTGATTGCTTTGGTGGCGGTGGGGGTTGCTGTGGCTTGTGCCCTGCAGCTTAAGGGCCTTCGTGCCGAGCTGCAGGAGCGCGGCGATAGCGGGGCAGAGATGCTGGCTGCGCTCGAGCAGGCCAACAATGCGCTCGACACCCTCAATGTCGCGTTGGCCGAAACCCGCCGCACGGCAAATGCCATCGCGCAGCAGCAGACGACCGATGCGGCCGTAGAGCAGCAGCGTTACCTGACCATCGCGCGTGAGTTCTCGCAGGCTGGCGACCGTATGGATGACCTGCGTCGCGAGACGGCCCAACAGCTCGGTGCCAACCGCGAGGGCATCGAGCGCCGCCTGGACAAGGTGCGCGAGACGGTCGATGCCCAGCTGGGCGCCATCCGCAAGGACAACAACGTGCAGCTCGATCAGATGCGCGCGACGGTGGACGAGAAACTCTCCCGCACGCTCA
>CABRIC010000045.1 GCA_902470905.1 uncultured Collinsella sp.
TAGCGTAGCGTCTCGTGGGCTCGGAGATGTGTATAAGAGACAGCATGAAGGTCGCCGAGCTGCGCGAGAAGGCCAAGGAGTTCGAGATTGAGACGACCGGCAAGAAGAAAGCCGAGCTCGTCGAGGAGATCTACGTCACCGCCGCGAAGGCCGAGGGCTTCCGCGACATCAAGGGCATCCTGCAGATTCGTCCGGACAGCTCCGGTATCATCCATGCCCATGGCTACATGAAGTCCAACGACGACGCCTTCGTGCCCGCCTACCTCATCCGCTCCGCGCGTCTGCGCACGGGCGACGTCATCGAGGGCTCGCTTCGTCCTTCGCGCGGCGGCGACAAGCGCGCCGGCCTCGCCAAAATCACGACCGTCAACGGTCTAGACCCCGAGCAGATTCGCAACCGCCCCAAGTTCGGTGACCTCACCCCGGTCTATCCCAACGAGCCGCTGCGCATGGAGCATGGCAAGGACTCCATTACCGGTCGCGCCATCGACATCGTGTCGCCGATCGGCAAGGGTCAGCGTGGCTTGATCGTGTCCCCGCCCAAGGCCGGCAAGACCACAATCCTCAAGAAGATCTGCCAGTCTATCTCGATTAACAACCCCGAGGTGCACCTCATCTGCCTGCTCGTCGACGAGCGCCCCGAAGAGGTCACCGATATGCAGCGTTCCATCAAGGGCGAGGTTGTGGCGTCGACCTTCGATATGCCCGCCGACAACCACACTCGTGTGGCAGAGCTCGTCATCGAGCGCGCCAAGCGCATCGTGGAGCTGGGCGGCGATGTCGTGGTGGTGCTCGACTCCATCACGCGTCTTGCCCGCGCCTACAACTTGGCGGCGCCCGCCTCAGGCCGCATCCTTTCGGGCGGCGTCGATTCGGCGGCACTGTATCCGCCCAAGCGCTTCCTGGGCGCAGCCCGCAATATCGAGAACGGTGGCTCGCTCACCATCCTGGCCTCTGCCCTCATCGACACCGGCTCCAAGATGGACGAGGTCATCTTTGAGGAGTTCAAGGGCACCGGCAACATGGAGCTCAAGCTCGACCGCGACCTGGCCGACCGCCGCATCTTCCCGGCTATCGACCCCGTTGCCTCCGGTACGCGTAACGAGGACCTGTTGGTTGACGAGCAGATGCGTCCGTTTGTCTTTGGCCTGCGTCGCATTCTTGCCGGCATGAACAACACCGAGCGCGCAGCTGCGTCGTTTATCAAGGGTCTTAAGGGCACCAACACCAACCAGGAGTTCCTGGTGCGTTCGGCCAAAAAGCACAGCGACTACGAGCAGACGTTCTAGGTTGTCATCCACACGCAGCGATAGTCATCAATGCAATAAAGGGTCGGGGCTTTGAGCCTCGGCCCTTTTCTATATCGCCGCTCCGCGCTTATTTTTGACCATAAGACTGGCAAGCAGCAGGTTTCCCGTTTCAATCCGACATCGTCGCTTGCAATCGACAGGGCGGTTTCGCATAATAGCTTTTAAGCTTCGCGACGGATAACGCAGATGAAACGAACCATATACCGTTGCTTTGGGGCATAGCCCCGCTTCATCTTCTCTCGCGCAGCCAACTGAATGATGCGATTTGGGTGCTGGAAGATGGGGAGAGCTCATGGCTTCTTCTGATGCAACACAACGAGCAGTCCTTGCCGGACTTTCGTGCGGGATCGGCCTTGCCGCTCCCGTGGTTATGTATGCCGCGACGCTGCCGTTTTCGTCTGTGAACGAGACGGTCGTGGCGGGTGCGGTTCCCTTCGCCGTGGGCGCGGTGGCGGGCGTGGGCATCTATGCCGCCTCGCTGGGTATCTCCGAGTATCGTGCGCAGCGTGAAGAGCGTCTGTTCCAGCCCGATGCCATGGGCGGTGCCGCCAATCTCAATCAGCATCAAAGCGAGTTCAAGACCGCCTCGATTTCAGCTCAGCAGCAGGATGCGACTCCTTACGCTGCGGCTTCTGATTCTCAGGCTCAGGCGGAGCAGTCTACCTCGGCATTCCTTTCCGGCCTGACTGGTGCGTTCCAGCGCCGTCATGCCGATGATGGTGTCCCTACCATCGCTCGAGCCGCAGATGCTATGGACGAGGACGAGGCTTGGTCCATGATCGACAGTATGCTTGACGACGATTCGCCGGTGAGCTGCGACCCTGCACACTCGCGCGACGTCTATCAAGTCGCCATCGACGAGCTCACCAACGGCGGGCAGACCGGCTCCTTCAATCGCGACGACATCGCCGCCGCGGCACGCGCCGTGTCTGGCTCCCAGGCCGCCCCTGCGGGCAGCACGGCGGCTTTCGTGGCACTCGTCGCCAACGCGGCAGCCAATAACGCCTACAGCGCTACCTCGGCGGACGCGAACGCTTCTGCCGACAATTCGTACGTTGATGAAGCCATGGCCGCGGACGAGGAGGCCGTTGCCGCCCGCCGTGCCGCCGAAAGCTCGCTGTGGGGCGCTCCTGCCCAGCAGCAGGCGGCTGAGGCTGCGCCGTACAATGTAAACCTCGCCAGCATGCCTATCATCTCCGGTGCCGCGGATATCGATTTCGATGACCTCGATGAGCCTGCAGCCATCACCGCATCGATTGATGCCCAAGATCGCATCGACACCGGCGACCTTCCGGATGCCTCACTCGAGGTTGATGTCCCTATGGCCGATTACTCGGGCCACGAGGACATGTGGGCCGCCGCCACCGCGATTCTGGATGAGATTGACGAGCCCGCTCCTGTTGCAGCCCCCGCTCCCGTCGCTGCCTCTCAGCCTGCTGCCCCCGCCTATGTCGGCCGTCACAGCGCTGCGTTCCCCGAGGATACTGCCCGTATCTCGCGTGAGAGCATCGAGCGGGCCGAGGCTATTGCCGCCGGCATTATGGAAAACCGTCGTCACGAGCGCGTCAATCAGATCCTCGAGGAAGAGATCGAGCGCCTGCAGTCCTCTACCGCCAAGCGTACGGGCCGTGCCTACCTGAGCGTTATCGAGGGCGGTACCGCCAGCTTCGCGCCGCTCCGCGCGGAGGCATAACTTCTGCATGGTTAAGATCAATCGAAAATGGGCGGTTGTAACCTGCCTGATGGTGCTCTTGATCTGGGGCAATTCGCTGGTTCCCGGCTCGGGGTCGGGCTCGCTGAGCCTAACGGTCATGGAAGCTATCCGCGGTTTCCTGCACAGCGTGGGACTTCCATATGAATGGGTGACCAACTTTGTTGTTCGCAAGTGCGCGCATTTTACCGAGTATATGGTGCTCGGCATCTTGGCAACGCACGCCTTTGATTTTGAGGGCCGGCGCACCTTTGACGTGCTGCTGCCCACGGCGGTGTTCCTGCTGCTGATTCCCTCGATCGACGAGACGATTCAGCTCTTTGTGCCGGGACGCGCCGGCATGATCACCGATGTGATGATCGACTGCTGTGGAGCGGCAACGGGCGTTGTGCTCCGATATCTACTACGATCGCTCATATGTGCCAAAAAGGCCGCCTAGGACGTATGCTTGGTCCTAGGCGGCCTTTTTTATTTGAGGGCTTATATGAGGCGTGGTGGCGTCGTTCCATTGGTCGGATTTGCTGGGCGCGCCACGCCCCGTGGGTGCGTCTGTTACTGAAGCGCCTGTGCGCCCAGGGCCAGGCAGCCCATAATGCCCTGCTTGCCCTCGAGGCTGTTGTTGACGATGTAGTTATCGATGTCGTTGACCTCGGGCGTGACGATATAGCCGTTGAGCATTTCGGCACACTTTTTGCGTGCGAGCGGCACGATGGGGGTGTGGTCGGCCACGCCGCCACCGATGATGATCTTTTGCGGCGCGTAGCACAGCGTGTAGGTCATGAGTGCCTGTGCCAGATAGCCGGCGAGCAGGTCCATGGCCTCCGGGTCATCGGCCATGTCTCCGGCGCTCTTGCCATCCCAGCGCTTTTTGACGCCGGGACCTGCGATGAGGCCCTCGAGGCAGTTGTCGTGGAAGGGGCAGGCGCTATGCTCGCCGATGGTGTCGCGCGGGTCGCGCGTGACCAGGATGTGGCCAGCCTCGGGATGCATCATGCCGTGCACGAGCTGGCCGCCCGAGAGCACACCGGCGCCCACGCCGGTGCCGATGGTCAGGTAGACCACATCAGTGAGGCCCTGGGCGCAACCAAAGGTGACCTCGCCCAGGCAGGCGACGTTGACGTCGGTGTCGTAGCCGCAGGGGACCTTGAGCTCGTTTTGGATGGTGCCCAGCAGGTCAAAGTAACGCCATGCGGTCTTGGGCGTCTCCAAGATCTTGCCGTACTGGGGCGAGGCAGGGTTGACCGCGGTGGGGCCAAAGGCGCCGATGCCCAGGGCGGCGATGCCCTTGTCTGCAAACCATGCGTTGACGGCCTCGACGGTCTCCTGCGGGGTCGTGGTCGCGATCTGCTCGCGCTCCAGGACCGTACCGTCCGCATAGCCCGTGGCGCACACCATCTTGGTGCCGCCGGCCTCGAGCGCTCCGATAAGCTGTTGTTCTGCCATGGTATTCCTCCCTTTTGGACGAGTTGCTCCGTGACTAAAGTATAGCGCTCTAAACAAGTTAAGAAAGCGCTATAAAAAGAAGCCCTTCAACGCGGCGGGCGATGAGGGGCTTCTTTGGTTGCTTTAGTTGCCGGACCGTCCTTACCCGCGCGGCTTGATTTTATCACGTAGCGACTTGAGGTTCTCCAGCGCGGCGTTGAGCGTTTCGTCTCGCTTGGCAAAGTGGAAGCGGATCAGATGGTTGACGGGCTCGCGGAAGAAGCTCGAGCCGGGCACGGCGCCCACACCCACTTTAGACGCGAGGTCCTCGCAGAATTCGAGGTCGCTGTCATAGCCAAACTCCGAGATATCCATCATCACGTAATAGGCGCCCTGCGGCACGTTATGCTCAAGACCGATGCTGTCGAGTCCCTGGCAGAACAGGTCGCGTTTGGCGGTATAGAGGTCAAGGACCTCATCGTAATAGCTGTCGTTGAAGTTGAGGGCGGTGACGACGGCTTCCTGCAGGGGAGCGGCAGCACCCACGGTGAGGAAGTCGTGGACCTTCTTGATGCGCTCGGTGATCTCGGCAGGGGCGATGGTGTAGCCCAGGCGCCAGCCGGTGATGGAGTACGTCTTGGACAGCGAGCTGCAACTGATGGTTCGTTCGAACATGCCGGGCAGCGTGGCCATATAGACGTGCTCGTGGGGCGCGTAGACGATGTGCTCGTATACCTCGTCGGTGATGCAGTAGGCGTCGTACTTTTTGCAGAGGTCGGCGATAAAGGTGAGCTCCTCGCGCGTAAAGACCTTGCCGCAGGGGTTGGAAGGGTTGCACAGGACGATGGCCTTGGGGTCGTTGTCGCGGAAGGCCGCCTCGAGCACCTCACGGTCAAAGTCGAATGTGGGCGGGTTGAGCGGCACGTAGATGGGCTCGGCGCCCGAAAGGATCGTGTCGGCGCCGTAGTTCTCGTAGAATGGCGAGAAGATGACGACCTTGTCGCCGGGGTTCGTGACCGTCATCATGGCGGCCATCATGGCCTCGGTGGAGCCGCAGGTGACTACGATATTCTCGTTGGGGTTCACCGGCATGCCCATAAAGTGCTCCTGCTTGGCGGCAAGCGCCTCACGCATGGCCTGGGAGCCCCAGGTGATGGAGTACTGGTGATAGAGCGGCTTGGGGTCGCTGGCGATGGCGCTGAGGCTGTTGAGCAGCTGCGCCGGGGGATCGAAGTCGGGGAAGCCCTGCGAGAGATTGACGGCGCCATACTTATTGGAGATGCGTGTCATGCGGCGGATGACCGAATCGGTAAACGTTGCCGTGCGGTTGGATAGTTCTTTCATGCCGGTCCTTTCGAGCATTTGCAGTGGGGCAAGTTTACTCCTATGAAACCGGTGGGATTTGCTCGAAATGGTCTCGAAAAACTCTTTTCAAAATTCTTGAAAATTGGGGCTTGCATCGCGTGGCGTTCCTTGCAATAATAGTCGAGCGCGAAGCGCACAGGACACGGTGGGTGTAGCTCAGTTGGCTAGAGCGACGGGTTGTGGTCCCGTAGGTCGAGGGTTCGAGTCCCTTTACCCACCCCAGTTCTTGCTTCGTGTTGATATCGGGTCGTTAGCTCAGTTGGTAGAGCAGGGGACTCTTAATCCCAAGGTCCAGGGTTCGACCCCCTGACGGCCCACCACACGATATCTCCTCTAAAGTCCGCCATAATGGACTTTAGCTTTGGGTCGTTAGCTCAGTTGGTAGAGCAGGGGACTCTTAATCCCAAGGTCCAGGGTTCGACCCCCTGACGGCCCACCACACGATATCTCCTCTAAAGTCCGCCATAATGGACTTTAGCTTTGGGTCGTTAGCTCAGTTGGTAGAGCAGGGGACTCTTAATCCCAAGGTCCAGGGTTCGACCCCCTGACGGCCCACCCAAAGATTGTTAAAGCGACTGGCTCAGGCTGGTCGCTTTTTTGTTGACCACGCATGGGGTCGAACCCGTCGGGGCGCGGAGCTGAGGAAATGCGTAAGCATTTGCCAGCGCAGCGCGCAAGGCGCAAAGCGCCGCAGCGACCGCCTGCGCAGCAGGCTGACCCCCTGACGGCCCACCCAAAGATTGTTAAAGCGACTGGCTCAGGCTGGTCGTTTTTTGTTGACCTCGCATGGGGTCGAACCCGAAAGGGCACAGCCGCTTTCACAGATCGAGCCTACCCTGGGGATCGGTAAAACCGTCAGTACCCTCCTTGAGTTTCTTCTCGTCTGTCTTCACGCGACGCTCGAGCTTTTTTGTATCCTCGGCAGGCGGTAGGTTCTCGGGGACAATTCCGCGGTCGATGAGGCTGCCACGCACGCTTGTGTTGTTCTCGACGTGCTCTTGCTTGATCTGGTCCAGGCCGTACAGGTCGTGTTCCTCGGCGTTGAAGGCCGTCATCGAGTTCGTAAGGTCCTTTGCTTTGATGAGGACATCGGCTAACCTGTCCGCCAATGCCGCTCTCTTGGGTACGCCGAGCTGCTGCTTCATTTCCGCCGTGCTTCTGCCGCCGAATAACGCCTCATCGCCCTTCGACTTGATGATCGCGAATCCTTTGGAGTCCACGCCGCGTTTGAACGCAATACCCGAGAGCTGTTTCTCTGAATCGGATAGCGAGTGGCGCGCCTGCAAGCGCTGAATCTCTGCGAAGCGCTGCTCTATGAGCTCCTGACGGCGTGTCTGCACGGCGAAGTACGCCTGTGCGAGTGCGATTTCGGGCTTGTTTGGGTCTCCGTTTTGGGCGATTAAATAGCATGCGTAGCGCGTCAGCTTGTAGTCTTTTACGGCTCGTTTGGCGATGCCGGCATCTACCATTTTGCTGGCCTCAGCAAAATAGGCGGCAACAGGCATTTTATTGGTGTCACACGATGCCATGGATCTCTTAACTGCAGTCTCAAAATTACGCCATTGGGTGTATCCGAGGGGTTCCATTAAATCGCGTGCGAGCCAATACTCAACGCCGTCTTCTACATGGGCGTAGCTGTCAAGTTCGACACGCCATTTCTCGATATCCCTGCTGTCCATATCTCTTCCTTTCTGTTCGTTTGTCTACGTGGACTATGTCGACTCCGTATTCAGAATGAGTATATTTGGCCGCGCGGACACGAATGGGCCCTGTGTCGCTTTGAGCTCACGGGACCCATTAATATCGAGAAGTTGTGTTCTGCTCTGGAGGGGTGCTCGGCTTAGTCCGCTCGATAGTGCGAACCCAGGCTTTCGGTCCGCTTGCGCATGGCTTTGACCATTTCCTGTGCCAGCTGAATCTGCGATTGCAGGCGGGCGAGGGCTGCGACTTCGCTGTCCTGGGCTTTCTGTGTGCTCAAGGTCGTTGCCTCCGTCTTCAAGCCCTCAAGCTCGTGTAGTGCCTCGGATAGGCCTGTTTCGGTCCTGTTGATCATGCAAAAGGTGCTCATCGTGTGCCTAAGGCTGTGTGTCAGGCGTTCGGCATCTGTTGTGGCAATGCCGTACTGGGGGAGGGTGATATCCGCCTTCAGGGCCGCCTCAGGCTCTTTCTGCGCTGTGAGGGCTGCCGATGCGCCCGCGATACGTCCGAATACGATGCCGTTGGCGCTTGATAAGCCACCAATGCGGTCGGCGCCGTGCATGCCGCCTGTCGCCTCGCCGCAAGCGTAGAGGCCCTCAACGCCCGTGTGCGCGGTCTTATCGATCTTGATGCCGCCGTTAGCGGCGTGGGCATACATCGCAACGCGCATCTCGTCAGTCGGGGCGATGCCGTGCTCGTCTTGCAGCCAGGTGGCAAAGGTCTGCACAAACTCTGGGACATCCTCGCGGGGGAAGTCGTAGTGGAGTGCCAGGCCTTCGACACCTGCCTGATCGATGACGAGATCGATAGCGCGGGAGGCCAAGCGTGACGTGAAGGGACCATATCCAGAGCGCTGCTCGAGCAGGTCGTTCAGCTTGTCGTCGGCAATATCTACCGGCTGGTCTACATGCACGTAGCGCCAGGTTTTCTCGTTGAAGACCAAGTTACGCCTGGGCTCGATGAAGCCGGGCATCATCTGCATGAACTCTATATTAGTAAGTGTTGCGCCGTGCGCCAGTGCGATGGCCTGCGAGGAGCTGAGCACATCAGCCGACGTAAGGCTGCGCTCGAACAGGCCGCCTGTGCCACCGGCTGCGATGATCGTGGCCTTGGCAGCAAAGGGCACGATTCGATTTTCGGTAAGGTCGTAGAGTACGGTTCCGGTTATTCTGCCGTTCGTGTCCTCAACAAGGTCGATAAGCTCATGGCGGGGGAGCAGGCGAATGCCGAGCGACTCGATCCAGGTCGTCAGAGCGTCCTCAAGGGGCTTGCGGGTGAGGCCGCGCCACATGCGCGTCTTGTGGTCAAAGCAGGGGATAAATTGCTTTTGTTGAGCACTCTCGGCGCTTTGCGGACGCTGGAGCTCAACGCCCAGGTCTTGCTCGAGCCAGTCAATCGCTTGGGGAATGCCGTGGACGAACGTTTGGACGAGTTCGGGGTCGGCAACGCCGCCGCCGACGGCCAGGATGGTGTCGATGAGGTCCTGCTCGTCGTCTTCGTCGACGGGACCGATGAGGCCGAGGCCCCAGGTACCCGGGAAGAAGCTCGATCCACTCATGGTCTTGCCGGCGCTTGCCACAGTGACGGTTGCACCCGTGCGTGCCGCTTCGATGGCGGCACAAAGGCCCGCAATGCCAGATCCAATTACCAGTACATCAGTCGATTCCATCGGATTCCTTTCTCGTCCGGCGCATTGTCGCACGGGTGATCGGCAATGGGGCCGCAAAGACCCGGCAAATCGGTAAAGGGCAAATATGGCAGGTGGGCGTCATGGACGCTCTGACGCTCCATCTCATCACATCTTGCATTTCGCCCCAGCTGATATATCGGCATTAGCTACCCTGCGCCAGCGCAAACAAAAAGAGCCGCTACCCGGGTGGGTAGCGGCTCCAAAGCTCAACTATATGAGCATCGCGCGGGCGCGATTAGGCCTTGAGGGCCTCCTCGACGGCGACAGCGCAGGCGACGGTGGCACCGACCATGGGGTTGTTGCCCATGCCGATGAGACCCATCATGTCGACGTGCGCAGGCACGGAGGAAGAACCGGCGAACTGGGCGTCGGAGTGCATACGGCCCATGGTGTCGGTCATGCCGTAAGAGGCAGGGCCTGCGCCCATGTTGTCCGGGTGCAGGGTACGACCAGTGCCGCCACCAGAAGCGACGGAGAAGTACTTCTTGCCAGCCTCGAGGCGCTCCTTCTTGTAGGTGCCAGCGACGGGGTGCTGGAAGCGCGTGGGGTTGGTGGAGTTACCGGTGATCGAGATGTCGACGTTCTCGTGCCACATGATGGCAACGCCCTCGCGGACGTCGTCGGCGCCGTAGCAGTTGACGGCGGCGCGGGGACCATCGGAGTAGGGGATGGTCTCGACGACCTTGAGCTCGCCCGTGAAGTAGTCGAACTGGGTCTTCACGTAGGTGAAGCCGTTGATGCGGGCGATGATCTGAGCGGCGTCCTTGCCCAGACCGTTGAGGATAACGCGCAGCGGCTTCTTGCGAGCCTTGTTGGCGTTCAGAGCCAGGCCGATAGCGCCCTCAGCGGCAGCGAAGGACTCGTGGCCAGCCAGGAAGGCGAAGCACTCGGTGTCGTCGGAGAGCAGCATAGCGCCCAGGTTGCCGTGGCCCAGACCGACCTTGCGGTCCTCGGCGACGGAGCCGGGAACGGTGAAGGCCTGGATGCCCTCGCCGATGATGGCGGCAGCCTCAGAAGCGGACTTGGCGCCACGCTTGACAGCGAGAGCGCAACCGAGGGTGTAGGCCCACTCGGCGTTCTGGAAGGCGATGGACTGGGTGTTGTTGACGATCTCACGCGGGTTGAAGCCCTTGTCGGTGCAGATCTGCAGAGCTTCCTCGAGGGAGGCGATGCCGTTGTCGGCGAGGCACTTGTTGATCTTGTCAGCGCGGCGCTCGTAACCTTCGAACGTAACAGTCATAGTTATTTCCCTCCCTTTCTACTCGTGAACCGGGAACACGCTGGCGACGGAGTGAGTCTCCTCGTCGGTGCGCGGGTCGATGTACTTGGCAGCGTTCTCCCACTGACCATAGTGGCCCATAGCGCCAGCGATGGCCTCCTCGGGGGTCTTGCCGGCCTTGACGGCGTCGGTGAACTTGCCGAGGTTCAGGAACTCGAATGCGATGATCTCGTTCTTGTCGTTGAGAGCCATGCGGGTGACGTAGCCCTGAGCGAGCTCGAGGTAACGAGCGCCCTTGGCCTTGGTGCCGAACATGGTGCCGACCTGAGAGCGAAGGCCCTTGCCGAGGTCGTCGAGGGAGGCGCCCACGGGCAGGCCGCCCTCGGAGAACGCGGTCTGGCTGCGGCCGTAAACGATCTGCAGGAAGATCTCGCGCATAGCAACGTTGATGGCGTCGCAGACGAGGTCGGTGTTGAGGGCCTCGAGGATGGTCTTACCGGGAAGGATCTCGGAAGCCATGGCGGCAGAGTGGGTCATGCCCGAGCAGCCGATGGTCTCAACGAGGGCCTCCTCGATGATGCCGTCCTTGACGTTCAGCGTGAGCTTGCAGGCGCCCTGCTGAGGTGCGCACCAACCCACACCGTGCGTAAGACCGGAGATGTCGGAAATCTCCTTAGCCTGGACCCACTTGCCCTCCTCGGGGATGGGTGCGGGGCCGTGGTATGCACCCTTGGCAACGGGGCACATGTTCTCCACTTCCTGTGAGTACTGCATGCCTCTCCTCTCTATCGTGTTGGCGTCCCGTCTGGGGGCCGTGGCTGGCGATTGCCGGGCGACCCTTCGAAAGGGACATGACATGCAACCCCTATAATACCGCGAAATGCACGGAATATTCGGCGAACGGCTCAGTTTTCGTAGCGAGAAGTCCGGAAGTTTTAATTGAAACGGTTTAACTCTATGTTCTGTGGTCGTGAGCTTCCGTAGAGGGGGTCCGTCTTGGGCAAGCTTTTGGTCCGCTCTTGCAAGCGTTGCAGTGGTTGACCTGTTGCAACGGTGCCGTTCGCCGCCTGTTTGCTGCCTTTGGCCGCGCGAGTGTATTGTTTTGCGTGAATGTTTTGATGGCACGCTTCAATCGTGCTGTATTGGATGGTAAGCAGATCCCGGCGAAGGGAGCGCCATGCAGCGCGTTTGGAGAACGGTTACCGGCTTTTACCATGTCTGTGCTCGCGGTGTGGGCAAACAGCTCATCTTTGAGGGCGATGAAGACCGGTGGGAGTTTTTGGAGCTGATGCGCGAGTGCTGCCGCGAGGAGGGCGTGACGGTTATCGCCTGGTGCCTTATGGGCAATCACGTGCATTTGGTGCTTGCAGATTACGAGGACAGGATGAGCGCGGCGATGCACCGGCTGCTTTTGACGTACGCGCGGCGGTTCAATAAACGCACGGGGCGCACAGGCCATCTGTTCCAGAACCGTTTTGACCGGCGTTCGCTCGATACCGATTGGCAGGTGATGGAGGCTATTCGCTCCGTACACGCCGATCCGCAGGAGGCGGGCGTTAGCCTAATAGAGCGTTATCCCTGGAGTAGCTTTGCGGAGCATTTGTGCGCTTACGACGGTGACGCGGCCGATGTCGCGAGGGGATTTTCTGATCCTTCTTGCGTGCTTGAGCTTTTTGGTTCTGCCGAGGGCTTTATTGCCTATTCGCTTTCGGCGCCCGACGGCAGTGAGCCAGCGCTGTGCGATATGAAAGAGACGGAGTGGGAACGCCACGCCTTTGCCAACAAGTTGGCGAAGGAGCTAGGGGTTCCGCTCAACGGGGTTAAAACTGTACCACCGGCGCAGCGCGATACCGTTATTGTTGGATTGAACAATGCCGGCTTTACAGTGCGTCAGATTGAGCGGTATACCGGGATTGGCAAAAGTACCGTCTCTCGTATCGTGCGCACTTATGCTCAGGTGGACGCGCAGGTCGAGGGATCGAAATAAAGGCAGAAAAGAAAATGGCCGAACCGCTCTTAGTCAAGCGATTCGGCCAACGAAATTCTTAAGATTTGGGACAAGTTCTACTGATTATTTTGTCCCGTGAGCATGCCGTCGAGGGTGCGCCAGGCGAGCTCGGCGCATTTGACGCGGGCGGGCATGTGCGAGATGTCCTGGAGCTGGGCGGCTTCGTCCAGGTCTTCCAGGTCCTCCTCGGAGAGCTGCTCGCCGCGGATCATGGCGAGGAAGAGCTCTGCCAGGCGGTGAGCTTCCTCGACGGTCTCGCCGGTGATGAGGTCGGCCATGATGTCGGCACTGGCCTGACTGATGGCGCAGCCGTGGCCGGTAAAGGAGGCCTCCTCGATCACGCCGTTCTCGACGCGCAGCTGCAAGGTGAGCTCGTCGCCGCAGCTGGGGTTGATGCCGTCGTGCTCGTGCGTGGGAGCATCCATCTCGTACTTATAGTCGGGGTGCGAGTTATGCTCCATAAATGTGGTGGATGTGTACAGATTACCCATTGAACGTGCTCCAAACGTGATGCAGGCCGGCGATGAACTTGTCGATGTCGGCCTTGTCGTTGTAGAAGGCCACGCTGGCGCGGCAGCAGGCGAGGTTCTCGACGCCCAGCCAGGTGAGTAGCGGCTGCGCGCAGTGGTGACCGGCGCGGATGCAGACGCCGTCCATGTCCATGATGCTCGCGACATCGTGCGGGTGGATGCCGCGGACGTTAAAGCTCACGACCCCGTGGTGGTTATCCCAATAGATGGAGCCGATGATCTGGACAAAGTCGAGCTGCATGAGCTCGCCCATCAGATAGTGGACGAGTGCCTGCTCGCGGGCCTGAATGTTCTCGTAACCCACCGTGTTGACCAGGTAATCAAGGGCGGCGCCCGTGGCGAAGATGCCGGCGGCGTCCTGCGTGCCGGCCTCGAACTTCTCGGGGACGGGCGCCCAGACGGCGTCCTGCTCGGTGACAGAGTCGATCATTTCGCCGCCGGTGAGCATGGGCGGCATGGCGTTGAGCAGGTCCATCTTGCCCCACAGCACGCCGATGCCCATGGGGCCCATGGCCTTGTGTGCGCTAAAGGCAAAGAAGTCGGCTCCCAGGTCGGCCACATCGACCGGCATGTGCGGCAGCGACTGCGCGCCGTCGACGACCAGATAGCCGCCGTACTTGTGGACGAGCTTGCCGAGGTT
Source organism: uncultured Collinsella sp. (assembly GCA_902470905.1). Classification (GTDB taxonomy): domain Bacteria; phylum Actinomycetota; class Coriobacteriia; order Coriobacteriales; family Coriobacteriaceae; genus Collinsella. The sequence goes on from CABRIC010000045.1 coordinate 13,594, forward strand.
CTTGACCGGGTTCTCGACGCCCAGTACGTTAGAAACCTGACCCACGGCCAGAATCTTGGTCTTGGGACCAACCTTGGCAAGAACCTCCTCGGTGGTGAGCTGGCCGGTCTTAGTGGGGTAGAGGTAGACGAGCTTGGCGCCGGTTTCGCGGCAGACCTGCTGCCACGGGATTAGGTTGGAGTGGTGCTCCATGATGGTGATGACGACCTCGTCACCGGGCTCGAGCACCGTGGGTGCAAAGCTCTTGGCGACCAGGTTGAGCGACTCGCTCGTGTTGCGGGTGAAGACGACCTCATTGGCCTGGGCGGCGCCGATGAGGTCGGCAATCTGCTGGCGGACCTTGGCGATGGCATCGGTGGCCTCGACGGACAATGAGTACAGGCCGCGCAGCGGGTTGGCGTTCATGCGCTGGTAGAAATCGCGCTCGGCGTCGAGCACACAGGCGGGGCGCTGCGCGGTGGCGGCACTATCGAGGAAGGCGATCTCGGGGTGCTGCTGGAACAGCGGGAACTGCGCCTTGTAGGGATTAGTCTCTATGTCCACGGTGGGCCAACCGCGCGAAGCCTCGTCGCTGGCGTCGAGCTCCATGGGCTCGGGGGCGGTGCAGGTATCGCATTTTACGTGCTCGGTATCGATCATGCGAGCTCCTCTTCAAAGTTATCGATCAGGTTGTTGCCCAGGCGGACGACGGCGGCGCGGGTGCGCTCATCGGTGGCGGAAAGCGCGGCATCCTCCAGCTTGGCGCGGATGAACAGATCCTCGGCGGCGTTTTGGTCAAGGCCGCGGCAGGCGAGGTAGAACAGCTGCTCGTCGCGGACGTGGCCGATGGTGGCGCCGTGGTTGCCGGCGACGTCGTCCTCGTCGCAGAGAATGACGGGAACGGTCTTGTTGTCGACGCCCTTGTTGGCCAAAAGCACCGTCTCGCGCTCGGTGCCGGTTGCGCCCTTGCAACCGTGCACGAGGTCGATGGTGCCGCGGTAGACCTTCTTGGATGTGCCGGTCAGCACGCCGTTGGCGTCGATCTCGCACTCGGTCTTGCGGCCGCGGTGGCGCAGCTCGTAGTTAAAGTCGCGCACCTGCTCGCGGGCGCCTAGGTAGTCAGTATCGATGGTGACCTTGGCGGTATCGCCTAGCAGGTCGCCGGCAAGGCCGGTGGCGCTGGCGCCAGCACCCAGGACGGTGTGCTGCACGTTGACGCGCGCGCCCTCGTCCAGGAACAGGCCGGTGTCGTCGAGTGCGATCCAGCTGTCGTCGAGCGTCTGCGTGCAGGCCACGTTGACGGTGGCGTACTCGTGGGCGCACACGCGCAGCACGGATCCCACGACGCCCTCGCCGGCAACGGGGGAGTCCAGGGCGATCTGCAGGTCGAGCGTCGACTGGGGACGGGCGACGACGTCGATGGCGGCGATGGCCGCGGCGGCATCGACACCGCTCACACGCACGGTAACCGTGGCGTGCTTGTATGCGGGCACATCGATGACGATGCGCTTGGTAGCGTGGTTGGCCAGGTAGGTGTAGGCAGCCTCGCCCATGCCGGTCTCGAAGGCCTCGGCGGGGGAGAGTTCCTCTTCGAGCTTGATGGCGCCGGCCTGGTAGACAGAGGTGGCGGGCACGTCGAGTTCGGTCTCGGGCGTGATGCGGGCGCGGTCTGCGGCGTCGCCGGGGGCGGAGGCGCGGCGCTCGGGCTGTCTCTTATACACATCTGACGCTGCCGACGATACTCCTTGTGTAG
>CABRIC010000046.1 GCA_902470905.1 uncultured Collinsella sp.
ATAGCGTAGCGTCTCGTGGGCTCGGAGATGTGTATAAGAGACAGATTCAATATGTCTGACAAGCGCCGCACCTTTGCCGTTATCGACGGCAACTCGCTCATGCATCGCGCCTTCCACGCCGTGCCGCCGACCATGAACGCGCCGGACGGTCGCCCCACCAACGCGATCTTCGGCTTTCTGAACATGTTTCTTAAGATGATCGACGCCTTTAACCCCGACGGCGTTGTTGTGGCGTTTGATAAGGGCAAGCCGCGCGTGCGCATGGAGATGCTGCCGCAGTATAAGGCGCAACGCCCGCCCATGGACCCCGATCTGCATGCGCAGTTCCCTATGATTAAGGAGCTGCTCACCGCGCTCAACGTGCCGATTCTGCAGTCCGAGGGCTGGGAAGGCGATGACATCCTGGGTACTATGGCGCGCCTGGGCGAGCAGGCCGGCTGTGACATGCTGCTGGTGACCGGTGATCGCGACATGTATCAGCTTGTTACCGAGCACGTCAACGTGGTCTCGACCCGTAAGGGCCTGTCCGACGTTGCGATTATGACGCCCGAGAGCGTGGATGACCTGTATCACGGCATTACGCCGGCGCTCGTGCCCGACTTTTATGGTCTGAAGGGCGACACGTCCGACAACATCCCCGGCGTGCCGGGCATCGGTCCCAAAAAGGCGAGTGCGCTTATTGCGCAGTACGGTAGCCTGGACGAGGTCATCGCACATGCCGACGAGGTCAAGGGCAAGATGGGCGAGAACCTGCGTGCACACATCGACGATGCGCTGCTGAGCCGCAAGGTCGCAACCATTCGCACCGATGCGCCCGTCGAGCTCGATTTTGAGGCGACGTCATTCCCGGCGTTTTCTGCCGACGAAGTGTCCGCGGCGCTGGGCACGCTTGGTATCACCGCCATGCAGAACCGTTTCTTGGCGCTGATCGGCGGCGAGGGTGGCGCTGCTGCCGCTGCTAGAACGTTTGAGATGCCCACGATTGAGCGCACCGCTGCCGGCGATGCCGAGGCGCTTGCTGACGTGGCGTCCGAGGTTTCGCGTGCGATCGAGGCGGGCGAGTGGGTCGCCGCCGTGGTGGACGATGACAAGGAAGAGGGCGCGCTCTTTGGACTGACGCGCACGCTGTGGTTGGCGACGTCCAAGGGCCTCTTCGCGCTCGAGGAGGGCGACAGCTGTGCGGCGGCTGAGGTTGAGGGCTTCAACTTCGTCCACGGCGTGATTGCTGGCGTGCTCGCGCGTCTGTTTATGGAGGGTCGCGTGGCGAGCCCGGATATGAAGGTGCTGTTGCACGAGCTTTCGCCCATCGATTCTTCTGAGCCCGAGCTCATGGATCCGCTGGCAGTCGATTCTACGCGCATCTTCGATACCGTGGTTGCCGCCTACCTGCTGGATTCCGACCGCTCCGAGTTCGATGAGGCATATCTTGCCGATACGTATCTGCAGATGGCGCTGCCTGCGGCGCGCGGCGCAGAGGGTGCCGGCGAGGACGCTCCGGCACCTGCCGCCCGTACTGCGGCCCTGACGCTGGCGCTCGTGGCGCCGTTGCGCGAGTGCATGGCCCGCGAGAACGCCGCCAACGTGTTCGATGGTATCGAGATGCCGCTCGTGCCGGTACTTGCCAAGATGGAGCGCGCGGGCATGCTCGTGGATCCCGACCGCCTGCGTAATCTGTCCGAGGGCCTGGCGACCCAGATCTCCGAGGTCGAGCGCAGCATCCGCGACCTGGCGGGTGACGAGACCTTTAATATTGGCAGTCCCATGCAGCTGTCGCATGTGCTCTTTGATGTGATGGGGCTTCCGACCAAGGGCCTTAAGAAGACTAAGCGCGGCTACTATTCGACCAACGCCAAGGTGTTGAGCGACCTTGCCCGCGACCACGAAATCGTGCGTCTGATCTTGGATTGGCGTGAAAAGTCCAAAATCAAGTCCACCTATCTGGACACACTGGGCCCGCTGCGCCGTGGTGACGGTCGCGTGCACACCACGTACAACCAGACCATCACGGCAACGGGGCGTCTGTCCTCGAGCGACCCGAACCTGCAGAACATCCCGACGCGCTCGGAGCTGGGTCGTACCGTCAAGACGGCGTTTTCGGCAGGCGAGGGAAGCGTCTTTTTGGCGGTGGACTACTCGCAGATCGAGCTGCGTCTGCTGGCGCATCTCTCGGGTGACGAGCACTTGGTGCGCGCCTTTAACGAGGGCGAGGACTTCCATGCCGAGACGGCGGCGCGCGTATTTGGTGTGCCGGTGTCCGAGGTAACGCCCGACTTGCGCAGTCGCGCCAAGGCCGTGAACTTTGGCATCGTTTACGGTCAGCAGGCCTATGGCCTGTCGCAGTCGCTGCATATCTCGATGGCCGAGGCGCGCGACATGATCGACCGCTACTACGAGGCCTACCCAGGCGTGCGCACGTTCCTCGACAACGTGGTGGCACGTGCCAAGCAGACGGGCTACGCCGAGACCATGTACGGCCGCCGTCGTCATATTCCGGAGCTCAAGGCCAAAAATCCGCAACTCCGCGGCTTTGGCGAGCGCACGGCCATGAACCATCCCATGCAGGGCACCGCCGCCGACATCATCAAGATCGCCATGGCCCGCGTAAGCCGTCGCCTGGAAGAAGAGGGTTTTGCCGCCCACATGATCCTGCAAGTTCACGACGAACTGGACTTTGAGTGCCCCGTCGACGAAGTCGAGCGCCTCACCGCCATGGTCCGCGACGTCATGGAGCACGTAGTAGACCTCCGCGTCCCCCTAATCGCCGAAGCCAGCACCGGCATAACCTGGGCCGACGCCAAATAAAGACGTATCAACAACCCCAAAGTAACCAAAAGCAGAAGGGGGCTCCTTGCCAACAAGGAGCCCCCCTTCATTCCAAAAAATCAGCCAAAGTATCTAGGCGCCAAGACGCCATCCAGGCGGCAAGCAAGTCACCGCAGGACCTGGCCGTGCGAGGCGGGTAAGTTTTTCGTAGATTCCGCACGAGCCGGAAAGCACTTAATGTGCTTTCCGAGCGAGCCCAGGACCTGACCGAACGAAAAAACTTACCCGCCTCGCCCGGTCAGGTCCGACGAGCAACGTTAACGAGCCGCCAAGATGGCGTCGATGAGCGTCAGTACGCCCCCGTCGTTGTTGCTCGGAATGCGCCACTTGGCGTGCGCGTTCATGTGCTCCTCGGCATTGTCCACGATAAAGCTGTGACCGACGCGCTCCAGCATGGGGATGTCGTTGTAGGTATCACCCACGGCGGCAGCATCGGCAATATCGATGCCCAGGTGCTCGCACAGGTGAGCGACGCCGGCGCCCTTGTCGACGCCCAGGTTCATAAAGTCGATCCACTCGCGCCCAGCGTTGGTGACGTAGAGCTTATCCGAGAACTCGGGGCTATAGGTCTCGCGGAAAGCGGGCTCGGCATCGTAGGCGGGGAAGAAGATTGAAATCTTGTTGGACTCGATATCAATGCCCTCAAAACTATCGACGTAGTTGATCGTGTTGTAGTACACGCTGATCTCGTCGTGGTACTGATGGTCGCGGGCGAGCACATAGAACTCGTCGTAGCAGCACAGGACGGGAACGGCGCGCGGGTCCTCCGAGGCACGAGCGAGCACCTGCTGATACAGCGCCACATTGATGTTGCTCTTATAGATATAGCTGCCGCGATAGATCACGCACGCTCCGTTGTCGGGACAAAAGGCGAGGCGGTTCTTGATGCCCTCGAACATCTCCTCGAGCTTGGGGGCGGGACGTCCGCTGGCGGGGCAGAATACGATGCCGGCGTCGGCGAGCTTGTCCAGGCGCTCATCAAGACCCTGGGGCAGCACACGCTCGTCGGTCAGCAGCGTCTTGTCCATATCGACGGCGAGAATCTTAATGTTGCCGATGTTGGCGTCCGATTCGTAAGTTTGCATAAAAATGCGCCTTTCGTTTCGAGATTGTTTCAGACGTTATAACCATCAACTAGTAGTCGAGCGTATTTTCGCAGGAATGGTGCGTATTTGCACCACGCTTCACAAAGTAATGAAAAAAATTTTCAGAAATTTGAATTTGTCGCTTGTGCTGCGGGCACTTTAGCGTAATATAGCGACCATCGAAAACGGAGACGGAAAAACAACCGCTTACCGAGTAAAAGGTACCGTTTACGATATTTGAATTGCGCCCGGCGATACGTGAAAGGAGAGGCAGATGCAGTTCGTAACGATCATCACCACTGCAGACAATGCCATCCGACGCCAGCGCGCAATTTCCCGACGACGATAACAATCGTCTCTGTCCGCATGGGGCGCAATGCCTCAACAGAGTCATTTTGAGGTCGTTGGGTTTTAAGCACGACATAGTCGCATGTTTCTAGGGCATGCCTGTGATGCATTCTGCTGAATAACCTGATATTGCACGGTTTTTGACCTCAAGGTGACTTGCAACTGACCGATGTTCTAACTAGCTACCAAGGGCGAAAGGAAACAGCCATGAGCAAGGAAAAAGTCGTTCTCGCATATTCCGGTGGTCTTGATACATCCGTATGTGTCAAGTGGCTCCAGGACGAGAAGAATCTCGATGTCGTTTGTGTCTGCGGCAACGTGGGCCAGGAAGAGACCGGACTGGATGCCAAGAAGCAGAAGGCGCTCGACCTGGGCGTTCTCGATTGCCAGGTGCTCGACCTGCGCGACGAGTTCTCTGATGAGTTCCTGACTAAGGCCATCGCCGCAAACTCCATGTACGAGAACAAGTATCCGCTGCTCTCCGCCCTGTCTCGCCCGCTGCTTGCCAAGAAGCTTGTTGAGGTCGCCCACGAGTTTGGCGCGACCTACGTTGCCCACGGCTGCACCGGCAAGGGTAACGATCAGGTCCGTTTTGAGGCCGCCGTCAAGGCGCTCGACCCCGAGCTCAAGGTTATCGCCCCGGTTCGCGAGTGGGACCTGAAGTGCCGTCCCGACGAGGTCGCCTATGCCCACGCCCACAACGTGCCGGTTCCCGAGGGTGCCAACGACAACCCCTACTCCATCGACGACAACCTGTGGGGTCGTGCCATTGAGTGCGGTCACCTGGAGGATCCCTGGAACGAGCCGCTTGACGACGCTTGGGTTATGACCAAGAACCCCGAGGACACGCCGGACACCCCGACCTACACCGAGATTGAGTTTGAGGTCGGCAAGCCCGTCGCCGTCGACGGCAAGAAGATGAAGCTCTCCGAGATCGTCATCGCCCTGAACAAGATCTCCGGCGACAATGGCTTTGGCCGTCTCGATCTGGTCGAGGATCGCCTGGTGGGCCTTAAGAGCCGCGAGTGCTACGAGGTTCCCGGCGCCCTGACGCTCATCACCGCCCACAAGGCGCTCGAGGACATCTGCGTCGAGGGCGACCTGCTCAAGACCAAGATCAAGCTCGAGCAGGATTGGGCCACCGCCGTGTACAACGGCCAGTGGTACAGCCCGCTCAAAAACGCGCTCGACGCCTTTATGGCTGACACCCAGAAGTTCGTGACCGGCACTGTCCGTCTGAAGTTCTTTAAGGGCAACTGCCATGTCGTCGGCCGCAAGAGCCCCTTCAGCCTCTACGACTACGGTCTGGCTACCTACGACCGCGACACCACGTTTGACGAGAAGGCCAGCGCCGGCTTTATCGAGATCGATACGCTGTCGCTCAAGACGTGGGCAAAGGTCCAGGGCCCCAGCTCTGCTGCCGCCCAGGCCTAGCGCCTCCTTCCCTTGGTATCCGCGCGGCCCATCCGCGTGATACATAACGGGCGCACGGGGTCCCTACCTTTCGTTATGCTTGCTGACACTTCTTAACATCGGTGGCCCCTACGTTCCGCCCGCATATATGATGCCGCGTCTGCGGCTGAGTCCGAGCCCCGCCGGGGTTGTCCGGCGGGGCTCCTTCTATCAATTTGGCGGCTCTGTGCCTATATATATGAGGAGTATCCATTATGTTCAATGCTATCGCGCATGCTTTGCTTGCCCTTGCGCCCGAGTTCGATGCTGTAAGGGTCGAGGACGTTCCTATGAGCCTGAAGGCCTGGATCGATGGTTCGCAGGGCAACATCCGGAGGGAGACGTTGGGCGCCAAGTGCATGGTGCGTCACTTCTTTGCAAATTAGCCACATGGCCCCGCGCGCGGCAGGGAGTGTGTAAAACTAGCGGTTGATAAATCGCTTTAGCGACAGGGCACATTGCTTTGGACGCTTGTTTTGGTATTTGGAGAAAGGAGACGGTTCCATGGCTCTTTGGGGCGGTCGTTTTGAGGCGGGCGTGGCCGAGGTCACGCAGGAGTTTGGCGCGTCGCTGCCGGTCGACAAACATCTCTATAAGCAGGATATCGCCGGCTCTAAGGCGCATGCCAAGATGTTGGCCGCCCAGGGCATCATCAGTGCCGAGGACGAGCAGGCGATTGCCAAGGGCCTGACCGGAATCGAACAGGATATCGATGCCGGCAACTTCACCTTCGATATCAACGATGAGGACATTCATATGTCCATCGAGAGCGAGCTGACGCGTCGCATCGGCGAGGCTGGCAAGCGCTTGCATACTGGGCGTTCGCGCAACGACCAGGTGGCGACCGATACGCGCCTGGGCGTCAAGGCGCTGGCCAAGGAGCTCATGGAGGCCAATCTTGAGCTGCGCCATGTGCTGGTGGATGCGGCCAAGAAGTACGACAAGGTGATTCTGCCGGGCTACACGCATATGCAGCACGCTCAGCCCGTGCTGCTCTCGCATCATCTGCTGGCGTATTCCTGGATGTTCGCGCGCGACTTTACACGCCTGAAGGCCGCCTTTGATGCCGCCGACAACTGCCCGCTGGGTGCTGCCGCGCTTGCCGGTACGAGCTATCCGCTCGATCGTCAGATGACGGCTGCCGAACTTGGCTTTGCGGGCGTGATCCCCAATTCGCTCGATGCTGTTTCCGACCGTGATTTCCTGCTCGATTTGCATTACGCCGGTTCCGTCATGGCCATGCACCTGTCGCGTCTTTCCGAGGAGATCGTGCTGTGGTCGAGCTCCGAATTTGGCTTTATCACGCTTTCCGACTCGTACTCCACCGGCTCGTCTATCATGCCGCAGAAGAAGAACCCCGACTTTGCCGAGCTTATCCGCGGCAAGAGCGGTCGCGTGTACGGCAACCTGGTGCAGCTGCTGGTAACCATGAAGGGCTTGCCGCTTGCTTATAACAAGGACTTGCAGGAGGACAAGGAGGGCGCGCTCGATACCGCCCATACGCTCATGCAGTGCCTGTCCGTTATGGCCGGAATGATTTCGACTTGGACCGTCAACGAGGATGCCATGGCGCGCGAGTGCGGCGTGGGGCACCTTGCCGCTACCGATGTTGCCGATTACCTGGCCAAGCGTGGCCTGCCGTTCCGCGAGGCACATGCCGTGGTGGGGCATCTGGTTCTGATGTGTGAGAAGCGCGGCTGCAATCTTGAGGACCTGCCGTTTGAGGTGTTTCAGGGGGCAAGCCCGCTCTTTGAACGCGATATTACCGAGGCGCTCGACATCCCGTCGATTGTCGCCGCACGCACGACCGAGGGCGGCACCGCCCCTGCCGCCGTTGCCGTGCAGCTGCAGCGTGCCGAGGCGCAGCTCGTGGCCGACGAGGGCGTGTTTGGATCGCTGACTAAGGTCGTCGAGATGGGCCACGGGGTAAAGTAGGGATTTGGCTGAAGCCGTTTTGGCCATTTATTGATAAATCGTTTTCACTTTACGGGCGCCTGCTGATGTGGGCGCCCGTATTTTGTTGCTATGGGGGAGGGGCTTGTCGAGAACTTCTGTAGGACCTTTGGGCAGGTTGTGAAGGGGTTACGTTCGCGGGCGGCAACCGACCGCCTGCTCTGTTCGATGCGTTTGATGGGCGGTCGGATGGTACTCTAATCGGGCTTCGAAACAGAAGTGACACATATGGAGCGCTTTAATAAATTGCAACGTTTCAATAAACAGCTTTTTGTTTAACTGCAGCTAAAACTCTGTTACGATGCAGTCCAGGCGGGTGCCGGAATGGGACTTGGGCACGCGCGAACCTACTTGAAAGGCTACTTTTATGGCTATCGAGAAGACCTTCATCATGATTAAGCCCGACGCCGTGCGCGACCGCAAGATCGGCGAGATCGTTGCTCGCATTGAGCGCAGCGGCCTTGTCATCGAGCGCATGGAGATGACCACGCTCGAGCGCGCTACCGTCGAGGAGCACTACGCCCATCTGGCCGACAAGCCCTTCTTTGGCGGTCTCTGCGACTTTATGACGAGCGGTCCGGTCGTCAAGATGGTCGTTTCCGGTCTCTCCGCTGTTGCTAAGATGCGCACCCTCATGGGCGCTACCAACCCGCTTGAGGCTGCTCCTGGTACCATCCGCGGCGACTTTGCCGTCGATGTCAACGCCAACGTGATCCACGGCTCCGACTGCCTGGAGAACGCCGAGATTGAGATCAAGCGCTTCTTTGGCTAAACCAGCTTTGACTCCTTAAAGCTGTTAGCGTGTGGCTTGGGCGCCGCGGAACTCCATCCGCGGCGCCCTTTTATTCTAAAATCTATGCAGGGGCCCGCTCGGACATGTGTTCCGAGCGGGCCCCTGCTGTTAGCTTGTGGCACTGAATAGTTTAGGCTTCGTCGACGATCTTAAGGGCGCGCGTGTGATCGATCTCGTTGAGGAGATTAACGCGACGCTCGTGACGACCACCCTCAAACTCGGCGTCGAGCCACTCGTCGACGATCATCTTGGCGAGCTCGGAGCCCACGACGCGGGCGCCAAAAGCGAGCACGTTGGTATTGTTGTGCATGCGGGAGAGCTTGGCGCTGAAGGGCTCGGAGCACACGACGGCGCGTACGCCCTCGACCTTGTTGGCAGCCAGGCTAATACCGACACCGGTGCCACAGATGAGGATGCCCAGGTCGACGTCGCCGTTGGCAACGGCCTTACCCACCTTGTAGCCAGCGATGGGGTAGTCAAAGCTTTCGGAGGTGTCGGTGCCAAAGTTCACGACCTCGCAGCCGCGCTCCTTCAGGTGCTCGGAAATGATGTTCTTGAGCTCGACGGCGGCGTGGTCGTTACCGATACCGATCTTCATGGATGGTTCCTCTCTGGTCTGTGCGGCGCAAATGCTAAAGGTGTTTACCGCGTTCGACTGCATGATAGCGCGACTTTTGTGTAAACGCTTGGGCGTTTTTTGGTCAAACGCTTTAGCATGCAACAAGACCGGTTTCTCATGAATGAATGCCGTCAGTTTGCGCCTGAATGCCGTCTACCGGAACCTGGGTTGCGGTTTTTGATGCATTGTTATCAAATAAAAGAGCTAATTATTATTGAGAGCCCAGCCCGTTATACAAGTAGGAGATACCTATGCCTGCCGATTCCCTTCGTGATGCCGCGTTCTGCGATGTTTTGAACCGCGAGCTTGTCTGCGCGCTCGGCTGTACCGAGCCCATTGCCGTTGCCTATGCAGCGGCGCTGGCGAGCCAGACGCTCGGTTGCGAGCCCGATCATATGGATGTTGCCTGCTCGGGCAACATCATCAAGAACGTCAAGAGCGTGACCGTGCCCAACTCGGGCGGTATGCACGGTATTGAGGCCGCGGCCGTGCTGGGTGCCGTGGGCGGCGACGCTAAGAGCGCGCTCGAGGTGCTCGAGAGCGTTAACGATGAAGACCGCGCTCGCGTGGCCGAGCTCCTCGCCGACGCCGGCTACTGCGATGTGTCGCTTGTCGAAGGTGTGCCCAACCTCTACATCAAGGTGACTGCGACGGCCGGGGGCCATACCGCGGTCGTCGAGATTACCGATCACCACACTAATGTCACGTGCCATACGCTCGATGGTATTCCGGTATGCGGCAAGTCGGCGGGGGAGTGTGCCGCCTGCGCCGAGCGCGTGGTGGCCGAGCGTGCGGCGGATAAGGCCGATACCCCTATGAGCATTGAGTCCATCATCGACTTTATCGAGGACGGTGACATTGAGGACGCCCGCTCTGCCGTTGAGCGTCAGATTGAGCTGAATGGCGCAATCAGTGCCGAGGGCCTTGCGCACGCTTGGGGCGCCGAGGTTGGTCGTACGCTGCTGGGTGCTCGTGCCGATGACGTCGCCTGCCGTGCCCGTGCCCGTGCGGCCGCCGGGTCCGACGCCCGCATGAACGGCTGCGCGCTGCCGGTCGCCATTGTGTGCGGCTCGGGCAATCAGGGCATTACCTGCGCATTGCCCGTCATGGAGTATGCCGAGTACCTGCGTTGCGACCACGAGCGCCTGGTGCGCGCCGTGATGCTGTCCGATCTTATCGCCGTGCATATCAAGAGCTATATTGGTGCGCTCTCGGCGTTTTGCGGTGCTATTTGCGCCGCGTGCGGCGCCGGCGCCGCGATTACCTGGCTGTGCGGTGGCACGCGCGAGCAGATTGGCGCGACGGTCTCGAATACGCTCGGCAACGTTGGCGGCATCGTGTGCGACGGCGCCAAGGCGAGCTGTGCCGCCAAGATCTCGGCTGCCGTCGATGCGGCGATTCTGGGCCATGATATGGCCATGCAGGGTCGCGGCTTCCGCGCCGGCGAGGGCCTGATCCAAGATACCGTTGAGCAGACAATCGCCAGTATGGGCTACGTAGGCCGCGTGGGCATGAAAGACACCGACGTCGAGATTCTCAACATCATGATCGGCAAGACTCGAGTTTGTTAAGACAGTTCGTCGGCTACTTGGTGCTCGTAGAAGGCTTCGATTACGGCGTTAAAGTCGCGGGCGAAGTCTTCCATGGTTCCGCGCCAGGTGGCTCGGCTGGGCTTGCCCTGGCCCACAAAGGCGGTTTGGATGCCGCAATCGGGGGACGGGAAGTCGCGTTTGGGATCGTTGCCCACCATAAGGACCTCGTGTGGCTCGAGCCCCATCACCTGAAGCTGCTCTAGATAGTAGGTGGCATCGGGCTTGCAGCGGGTGGTGTTTCCCATGTGCGTCACGAGTTCAAAGGGGGCGTCGGCCAGGTCGCCCCAGCCCATGCGGCACTCGATGGCCCCCTGCGGAAAGCTGGGGTTGGTAAAGAGTGCGCAGCGCAGCCCTGCGTCCTGTACGGCCTGGAGCGCGGCGTGCGCGCCGGGCATGGCGTGGGCATTAATGACATCGTCGTTCTTGTACGGCAGGACTTCACGATCGTAATAGGTAAACGCCTCGTAGATGAGGGGATCGGAGAGGCAGATCCCGCATCGGCGTTCGACCTCTTCTTGGTAAAACTCAAGATTGGTGCGGTTGTCCGTGCCGCTGCGGCGATTGGCGTTGAGGTCGACCAGGATGGTGCCGAGGCGTGCCATCGTACCACCGCGGCTGCGGCGCCCGATATCCGCGAGCATCGAAGAGACATCCTTAAAATAGCGAAGGATGAACGCGTTGAGGTTGATGCTGAGAAGCGTTTCGTCCATATCGAAAACGACTGCTTTGAGCACGCGGGCACCTTTCTCGATAAATCGTTCCAGAATCGTTGGCTCCGGATACTTTACCCCAAAGCCGAATGCCTGGCTGGTTATCGTCAAGTTGCGGAGACGTGAGTTCATAAGATTACGAAAAAGTCTCCACACGAGTAAAAAATCGCAGTTCACGCTTGAAATCGAACTCATTTCCCCGTAACCTATACGAACGTGATTGCATAAGCGTCACATTAGTATCTGTCGGCTCCCGAGTGTTCCTAAACGTTGTGTGCTTGTCGCACCCTTCTGTAGGTCCTAGCAATCGGGGCCCCGTAGTTCGAAAGGGGTCCACCTTTGAGTGAGATTCAGAACTCGTCCATTTTCTCTCTTGACGATGTCAACGAGGAGGAGATGAACAACCTCATCGACGGTACGATTACCGACTTTGATGAGGGCGATCTCGTTAACGGCACTGTCGTTAAGATCGAGCATGACGAGGTGCTCGTTGACATCGGATTCAAGTCCGAGGGCGTTATCCCGGTCCGCGAGCTGTCCATCCGCAAGGACGCTAACCCTGCAGACATCGTTGCACTCGGTGATCCCATCGAGGCTCTGGTTCTCCAGAAGGAGGACAAGGACGGTCGTCTGGTCCTGTCCAAGAAGCGTGCCGAGTACGAGCGTGCTTGGAACCGCATCGAGGAGAAGTTCAACTCCGGCGAGAACGTCGAGGGCGAGGTTATCGAGGTTGTCAAGGGCGGCCTGATCCTCGACATCGGCCTGCGTGGCTTCCTGCCTGCTTCCCTCGTCGACCTCCGTCGTGTCAAGGACCTCACCTCCTACATGGGCACCCGCATCGAGGCTCGCGTCATCGAGATGGACCGCAACCGCAATAACGTCGTCCTCTCCCGTCGCGTCGTGCTCGAGGAGTCCCGTAAGGCCGAGCGCTCCGAGATCCTGTCCAAGCTCAAGTCTGGCATGCGTCTCCAGGGCACCGTTTCCTCCATCGTCGACTTCGGCGCCTTCGTCGACCTCGGCGGTATCGATGGCCTCATCCACATCTCCGAGCTCTCCTGGAACCACGTCAATCATCCTTCCGAGGTTGTCAAGGTCGGCCAGGAGGTCGAGGTCGAGGTTCTCGACGTCGATCTCAACCGCGAGCGCATCTCCCTAGGTCTCAAGCAGACCACCGAGGATCCGTGGCGCGCACTGGTCAAGAAGTACCCCGTCGGCGCCATCGTCGAGGGCACTGTGACCAAGCTTGTCCCGTTCGGCGCTTTCGTCGACCTGGGCGAGGGCATCGAGGGCTTGGTGCACATCTCCGAGATGGCCAACAAGCACGTCGATCAGCCTTCTCAGGTCACCCACGTGGGCGACAAGGTTCAGGTCAAGGTCATGGAGATCGACCTCGACCGTCGTCGTATCTCCCTGTCCATGAAGTCCGCTGCTGAGACTCTGGGCGTCGAGATCGAGGTTACCCCGCTTCCTTCCGAGAAGAAGGACGAGGAGACCGACGCCGAGTAAATCGGTTTGACGATCACTTGTTTTAAGGGATCCGTCCGTAATGGACGGGTCCCTTTTTGCATTTGGTGCCGAGATGCACGATGCTGCCCATGCTGTCCACAGGCTATTTGGTTGTCGCTGCATGAAAAAACGCCGACATCCCGCCTCGGGGAGGAGGCGGGAACGCACCGAGTAGACGGAGGGGTGCGGAGCGCGGTCGCGTCTCGACTGACGACGTTGCCCATCGACAGGACCATTGTAACGCATGGCGGTTCTTGGTTTATCGTGTCGAACGTTTGCGTTGTGCCATTGCCTGCGGCAACGGTGTGTTACACTCTTGCACTGCTGAGTGGGCCAGACGGTCGCGCGATGTGCTGCTTGCAGTACGCGTGAGGAAAGTCCGGGCTCCAGAGGGCGGGATGCCGGCTAACGGCCGGGCGGAGCGATCCGACGGAAAGCGCCGCAGAAAAGAAGACTCCCACCTGCGCCGCAAGGCGTAAAGGGAAAAGCTGAAACGGTGGTGTAAGAGACCACCAGCGTCGTGGCAACACGGCGGCTTGGCAAGCCCCATCCGGAGCAAGCGCGAATAGGAACGCTATGGGCCGGCCCGGTCCGCGTTCGGGTAGCGTGCGTGGAGCTGCACGGTAACGTGCAGACAAGATAAATGACCGTTCACGACAGAACCCGGCTTATAGGCCCGCTCAGCACTTTGTTGACGCTGCGAACCCGTCAGCGCGGCAATCTGCCTTTCAAGCCTTCGGGCATGACCATAAGGTCAATGCCCTCGTCTTTCAAGGCACCTTGCTCGCGCTGACGGGTTCTCGCCTTCGACGGCGTCAGCTGGCCGATTTGGCGCTCATTCGTCGGTCGCCGCCATAAGGCGTGCTCCCTCCTCTTTCGGGCCAAATCGACTCAGCTGACGCCGTCTCGCTGTCTTTGCCTGGTCATTGACGTTGCCGTTCTATTTACTGGGGCTAACGGTACGGGCTTTGCCTTATTATTGAGGCTGTTTGTTGCTTTGCTTGTTGTTGAGGGGCTTTGTTGGACAGCTATTTTACTCTGCAATCGAATATTGAGGTTTCGGGCGAGTTTTTGGACCGCAAGAGCCGGTTTATTGCCCAGCTGGTCCATATTGAGTCCGAGGATGAGGCGAATGCCTTTATCGAGATGGTTCGCAAGCGTCATTACGACGCTCGACACAATGTTCCCGCGTGGATTTTAGTCGATGGACGCGAGCGCCAGAGCGATGATGGTGAGCCGAGCCGCACGAGCGGTATGCCGACGCTCGAGGTGTTGCGCGGCGCAGAGCTCAAAAATGTTTGCTGCGTGGTGACGCGCTATTTTGGTGGCACGCTGTTGGGACCTGGTGGCTTGGTGCGCGCCTATACTGCGGCGACGCAGGCGGCGGTGGCAGCTGCTCGGGAGGCCGGGCAGATTGTCGAGATGACGAGCGTCGTGCCTGTTGACGTGCATGTGGCCTATCCGCAGTATGAGCAGGTGCTTCGTTTGGCGCAGGATTCGGGTGCCAAGGTTTCGGATACCGATTACGCGGATGCCGTGACACTTCACCTGGTATTCAAAGCGGGGGAGCAGGAGCCGTTTTGCGCTAAGATGCGCGAGCTTATGGCGGGGCGCGAAGAGATCGAGGTCGGCGCTCCCAAATTTGCCGAGTTCTAACGGCGACGGCCGGCGTTCTTTTGGATGGATCCCAAACGCGCCGGCCGTCGTTTTATGTTGCTGCCGTTTACTCGGCGAGCTGCTTTAGCACATCGCAGGCGATCTCGACGGCATCGTCGATGCAGCCGGGGCAGCTGCGGAGCGGACCTTTATCCGATCCGATGCCCTTGAGCGTGCCGCAGACGGTCGTCGTGTTCTTCTCGCCAAATCGCTTGGCAATCTCGCGCGACAGCTTGTAGGTCTGGCCTTTGGTCTTGGGGTTCTCCATGCCGTCGCTCATTACAAAGCCCATGATGGCAACAGCGCCCGAGATGGCGCCGCAGGTCTCGGTCATGCCACCCATGCCGGCGCCAAAGCCCTCGGTGAGGGTAAAGGCGGTCTGGGAGTCGAGCCCGACGGCAGGTGCGAGCGTGCAGGCAACGGCCTGTGCGCAGTTAAAGCCGCGGGCGTGGTATTCGGCAGCCTGAGCCTGGCAGGCGGCGGTGTCGAGCTGGGTGGTATCGATTTGCTTCATCGTTGTCTCCTTGGTCACGGTGTATCCGCCTATGGTACCCGTGACGGGGCATGTAATCATCGAGAGCTTTATGGATGCCTCATTTTTATCTATCGAGCAAATGCCCAAGGCTTGAGATAAATACCCCTAATCAATTTGTCCCATAACCTACCTTGGGGATGGGTTGAGAGCTGTCTCTTATACACATCTGACGCTGCCGACGATACTCCTTGTGTA
>CABRIC010000047.1 GCA_902470905.1 uncultured Collinsella sp.
CTACACAAGGAGTATCGTCGGCAGCGTCAGATGTGTATAAGAGACAGTTCTTGACGATAGCGCCGTTGACCTGCTCCCACTCGGCGACGAACTCGTCCTGGGCCTGGCAGAAGGCAGCAAGGGCCTCCTGGCCAAACTTCATGGCGGCGAGCATGTCGTCCTCGGAGATCTCCTCGGCGCCGGCCTCGACCATCGAGATGAAATCGGCAGAGCCGCCCAGCTCCAGGTCCAGATCGGAGTTCTCACGCTCCTCGTAGGTGGGGTTGACGATAAACTCGCCGGTCTCCACGTTACGGCCGATGCGCACGCAGGCAAGCGGGCCCTCGAAGGGCACGCCGCCGAGCGTCATGGCCAGAGAGGCACCCATGACGTTGATGACGTCGAAGGGGTTGACCTGGTCGGCGACGAGCGAGGTGGCGACGATGTGCACCTCGTTGCGGAAACCATCCGGGAAGCTCGGGCGAATCGGACGGTCGATCATACGCGCGGTGAGCGTGGCCTTCTCGCTGGGACGGCCCTCACGCTTGAGGTAACCACCCGGGATGCGGCCGGCGGCGTACATCTTCTCGTTGAAATCGACGGTCAGCGGGAAGAAGTCGTAGTTCTTGCGCTCCTTGGAGACGACCACGGTGTCGAGCATCGTGGTGTCGCCCTGCTTGACCAGGCACGCGCCGGTGGCCTGCTTGGCAAGCTCGCCCGACTCAAAGGTGTAGGTCTTGCCGTACAGCTCAAAGGTCTTGGATACGAGTGTCATTGTTCTCCTTTACCCCGCAGACCCCTTGCCTGCGGGCTTCTCATGTGACGTGGGCCCCCTGCCCCCGCCACGCTTCAGAGCGTGATTGTTCACGCCCTTACACAAAAAGAGCGCCCCGCTGCGCAGGACGCTCTTAGCATGTACAAATCCTTACTGGATGTTGTCGCGAATGCCCAGAGCCTTGATGAGCTCACGGTACTCGACGATGTCGTTCTTCTTGATGTAGGAGAGAAGACGACGACGACGGCCGACGAGCATGAGCAGGCCACGACGGGTGTGGAAGTCCTTCTGGTGGGACTTCATGTGCTCGGTCAGCTCCTTGATGCGCTCGGACAGGATGGCGACCTGAACCTTGGGGTTGCCGGTGTCGACCGGGGTGTTACCGAACTGGGCAGTCAGCTCCGCCTTGCGCTCTTTGGAAACAGTCATTGTTTCACCTTTCGTTTCTTGTCGCCCTCGGGCGACGCTATTCGCCTCGGACTGGGAAGCCGCCGGTGGAGCGAGCATCCAAGATCGAGGTACCAACAGGTCGGTATGTTACCACAAGCAGCCCGCGACTGCGCATCATCACCGACCCAACATGAATTCCATCGCACGGAGGCGCTGATCGGTGTGCGTCGCAGCCCAAACATGCGAAAGCCCCAACAAAAAGGCAGCGGTATGGGGATCGACCCTCTCGGCCATGAGTGCATCGAAGGTCATGGACATGAGGGCGCGCAGCCACGCGACCTCACCGGTCGACACCAACTCGGCACCCGGAACGCTCGACGCGCACGACCCGCACAGAAGACCGCCCGCCCGGGGCGAAAAATACGACAGCATGGGGTCTCCGCACAGCACGCAGGCAGAAAAATCGGGTCGATAGCCAACGTGCGACAGCAGCTTAAAGACATATGCCGCCACAAGCAGATCCATATGCGCCGTGTCGAGCCCGCTGCCGACAAGTGTGAGCGCCCGCTGCGTGATGGCAAAGGTAAACGGGTCCTCGGCGTCCTCGAACGAGCACACGCGCGCGACCTCGGCAATCGCGCTTGCGGCGCAAGTCGTCTCGTAATCGGGCGCAGCGCCGAGCGGCGCTTCCATAAGCTCGGCCTGAGAAACCACGTCGAGCGAGCGTCCATGTGCGAGCAGCATATCGACGGTACAGAACAGCTCGCAGCGCGCCGCCAACCGCCCGCCGGGTTTGCGGGCACCCTTTGCCACGGCACGAACCTGCCGACCCCGCTCGTCAAGCATCGTCAGGATCAGGTCGGTCTCTTTGAGCTTCGTCTTGTCGAGGACGAGCACTTTCGTGCGATATGTGCGAGAACCTGCCATTCGCGCCGCGTGTCCCTAATCTTCGGCGTTGTAGCCAAAGCGGCGAATCTGGGCCTCGTCGTCACGCCAGCCGGCCTTGACCTTCACGTCCAGCTCCAAAAAGACCTGCGTGCCAAAGATACGTTCAAGGTCGCGACGGGCGTCGATGCCGATATGTTTGATCATCTCGCCGCCCTTGCCGATGATGATGCCCTTTTGGCCCTCGCGCTCGACGTAAATGGTGGCGTGCACGCGCAGTACCTTCTTGGTCTGCTCGAGCGCATCGCAGATCACGCCAACGGAGTGCGGGATCTCATCACGGGTGCGGCGCAAGACCTTTTCGCGCACAAACTCAGCAACGAGCGTCTCATCGGAAGCGTCGGTACCCATGTCCTCGGGGAACCAACGCGGTCCCTCGGGCAAAAAGCGCGCAACGGTCTCGATGAAGGCATCGACGTTGAAGTTCTTGACCGACGACGTCACGATCTCGTCGTCATACTCCATGAGCTCGTGGGCGGCCTTGAGCTGTTCCATAACCTGGGCGGGATCGGCCTCATCGGCCTTAGTGAGCACCAGAACCTTCTTGGAACGAGCGTTCTTGACGCGCTCGGCAACCCAGGCGTCTCCCCTGCCGATCGGTTTGGTGGCATCAATCAAAAACGCGACGACATCGACATCGTTCAGCTCGAACAACGCGCTCTTGTTGAGCTCGGATCCCAGGCCGTCCTTGGGCTTATGAATGCCCGGGGTATCGACAAAGACCAGCTGGTAGCCGGGACGGTTGACGACGGCGCGCATGCGGCGGCGGGTCGTCTGGGCCACCGGCGAGGTGATGGCGACCTTTTTGCCATAGCAGGCGTTGAGCAGCGTGGACTTACCGGCGTTGGGACGACCGACCAGGGCCACGAAGCCGCTGCGGAAACCAGGCTCAACGTCGCCAAAGCCCGCGAGGTTGTCGTCCTCGTCGCACAGGGCGTCGAGCTCCTCATCGCTCATGCCCTCAAACGGGTCGAACTCCTCGGCCTCGTCAAACGAATCGGCACCTTCAGCCTCGTCCAGAACCTCGTCGTCCAAAACCTCATCGGTAGGCTGCATATTGTCTGACATGGGAATCCCTTTCTAAATAAAGTCGAGCGCGTGGGCAAAGACAAGCAAGCCCACGATCGCGGCGGTAATGGAAAGAACGTATACAGAGGCAGCGGCGATATCCTTCGCGCGCTTGGCCAGTGGATGGAGCTCCTGGGTCGCTAGGTCGACGATAGCCTCCATAGCGGTATTGCACAGCTCGCCGTGAATCACCAGGCCACAACAGATGATAATCGTGGCCCACTCGGCAATGTCGAGCCCCACGATACAGCCGGCAATGACAGTGCACACGCCCGCCACGAGCATGACCTTAATGTTGCGCTCGGTCTTGACGGCGGTGACGAAGCCCTCCATGGCGTAGGAAAACGACTTTAAGAAGGATGGATGATCCTTGTTCGATCCGGGAATCATAGACGGCTCCTAGTCGTGGGCGTGGTTGGTGATGGGGCCGACGTGGACTAGCTTAGGGTCCTCGCCGCGCTCGAGCGCCAGATCGCGCAGGATGGCGTCCTCGCGGGCCTCCATGACCTCGGCCTCGTCGTCCTCGATGTGGTCATAGCCCAGCAGGTGCAGCATGCCGTGAACGAGCATCAGACGGCACTCGTCAGCGGGGCTATTGCCAAAACCGGGGGCCTGACGGGCAATAACCTGCGGGGCCAAGATAATATCGCCGAGCTCGAGCGTCTCATCGGCGGGAATGTCATCGTCAAAGGCCGAATCGCACTCAAACGAGAGTACATCGGTGGTGCGATCGATACCGCGCCACTCGTGGTTGAGCTCGTGCATCTCGTCCTCGTCGACATACGAAAGGGAAATCTCGACTTCACGCTCAACGCCCTCGGCGGCAAGCACGACCTCGCAGATGTGCTCCACCTCCTGCGCATCGAGCAGCGTATCGAGCTCGGCATCGTTGCTGATCAATACACTCAACGGGACTCCTTTCGGTCGCGCGGGCGCTGCTCGCGCACGTCATCATAAGTGTCGTATGCCTCGACGATACGTCCCACCAAGGCATGGCGCACCACGTCGGCGCGCTCGAGGTGCGAAAATGCGACATCGTCGACACGGCCCAAAATCTGCTCAACGTCGGCAAGACCGCCACGACGACCCACCAGGTCGCGCTGGCTCAGGTCGCCGGTAATCACGAACTTGGAGTTAAAACCCAAGCGCGTCAGAAACATCTTCATCTGCTCAGGCGTGGTATTTTGCGCCTCGTCGAGCACCACGAAGGCATCGCTCAGCGTGCGGCCGCGCATATAGGCAAGCGGGGCGATCTCGATCACGCCGCGCTCCATAAGCTCATCGGTGCGCTCGCGATCCATCATGTCAAAAAGGGCGTCGTAGAGCGGACGCATGTAGGGATCGATCTTTTCCTCGAGGGTACCGGGCAAAAAGCCCAGGTTCTCCCCCGCCTCGACAACCGGACGCGTCAAGATCAGACGGCCCACCTCGTGGCGCTTGAGCGCGGCAACGGCGAGCGCCATGGCCAGATAAGTCTTACCGGTGCCGGCAGGACCCAGGCCAAACGTGATGGTATGCGAGCGAATGGCATCCACATAGCGCTTTTGGCCGAGCGTCTTGGGGCGAATGGCACGACCGCGATACGAAAGCAGCACGTCATCGCGAAGCGACGTAGCCTCGTGCTCACCGTCGCGCAGAACGGCCAGACAGCGCGAGATATCGTCGGCAGAAAGCGTGCGCCCGGCAGCAGCCTCACGAAAGGCATGTTCGAAAAAACGCGCCACGAGTTCGACCTCGTCCGGGTCGCCGCTCACGGAGATGCTATCGCCACGGGCGACCACATGAGCGCGAACCAAGCTCTCGAGCGCACGAAGGACGCCGTCGCCGGCGCCCAAAACGCGCGAGGGATCAATTCCCTCGGGAACGGTAAGTCTAATCTTCGAGGCTTCCATGAACCTCCCTGCGTGCATGGACCAAGCCGGAATCATCGACTCCGATGATAGCAACATCGAGCAGGCACGGGGCTGTAAGTCCACAGGTATCGTCAAGACGGGCATGATGGAACGAGCCGAGCGTCAGGTTGTCACCATACTCGAGCACGGCACGCTCGACCGTGCCCACGCGACGACGAGCGTCGGCAATGGCGAGCTCCTGTGCGGCGGCCCGCATACGGCGGCTGCGCTCGGCCATAACCTCGGGCGGCACCTGGTCGGGCATCTCGGCAGCAAGGGTGCCGGGACGCTTGCTGTAGCGGAACACGTGCATACGCGAGAAACCCACACGGCGGCACAGCGCCAGCGACTCCTCGAACTCCTCGTCCGTCTCGCCAGGGAAGCCGACAATAACGTCGCAAGAAAGTGACGCCTGCGGCAGATTGGCGCGAATCATACGCACCGTGTCCTCAAAGGCCTCGGCACTATAGGGACGGCCCATGCGATGCAGGGTCGCCGTGCAGCCGGACTGCACGGGCAGGTGCAAAAACGGGGCGATACGCTGCGGGTAGCGCGCCATAACCTTAAGCAGGCGCTCGGAGATATCCATAGGCTCGACCGAGGAAATGCGCACATGCGGAATAGACGTGCGCTCCATGATGGCCTCGAGCAGCTCATCGATTTCGACGTGCTCGTCGGTCGCGCTCTTGCCATCGTAGGCACCCAGGTTCACACCGGTCAGCACCACCTCGGGCACGCCGGCCTCCTGGGCCTCGCGAACTTGCTCGAGCACGGACTCGACGGGCACGGAGCGCTCGGGGCCGCGTGCCTTCCACACAATGCAATAGGTGCAGCGATGGTTGCAGCCGTCCTGAATCTTCACGCCCAGGCGAGAGCGACCGAGCGCATCGACCACCTCGCCATCGCTGCAGGCGGGAACGCTATCGGATTCGACACCCAGCACCTCGCAGACGCGCTCGGCGACGTCAATCTTGGACGGCTCGGCGATCACGCGATCGGAGAGCTCCAGCAACTCCTCGGGATGCAGGTTGACGACGCAGCCGGTTACGACCACATAGGGCTCGTTTGGATAGGCCAGCGCATGACGGACGGCCTTACGGGTCTTGGCCTCGGCCTCGCCCGTAACGGCACAGGTGTTAATGACGATCAGATCGGCATCCTGGGGCTCCACAATAGCAAAGCCCAGGCGCATAAGGTCGGCAGTGATACGGTCAGACTCAACCCGGTTGACACGGCAGCCGAGGTTGACGACGGAAATATGGGGTGCGAGCACGCGGGCTCCTTAATCGAGGATATCGTCGAGGGCACTCTTGATACGGTCGGTCACCGACTTCTTACCAGAAGCGACGTCATCGCCCATCTCATCGGCAAAAGCACGGAGCAGTTCGCGTTGCTTATTGGAAAGATTGGTGGGAACGACCACGCGCAGTTGCACGATCAGGCGGCCACGCGAACCGCCACCGCCAATGCGCGGCATGCCGTAATTATTGACGCTCACGGTGTCGCCGTACTGGGCGCCGGCGGGAACCGTCACCTTAACGACCTCGTCGGGCATAATGCCCTCGACCTCGATCTCGCAGCCGAGCGCAGCCTGCGCAATCGAGATATCGCTCACCAGGTACAGGTCGTCACCGTTGCGCTTAAAGCGCTCATGGTCGGCAACGCGCACGTTGACAATCAGGTCGCCCGAAGGCTCGCCGCGAAGGCCGGCCTCACCAAAGCCGCTCACACGCAGCTGGCGACCGGTCGAAACGCCGGCGGGAATATCGATGTCGATCTTTTCGTGCGAAGGCGTGCGGCCCTGGCCGTCACAGGTCTCGCAGGGATGATCGATGACCGTGCCCTCGCCGTGGCAGTCGGGGCAAGGCGAAGAGGACTGGACCTGGCCCAAAAAAGAGCGCTGGACCGTGGTGACATAGCCCGTGCCGTGGCAGCGGCTGCACTGTTTTTCGGTCGCACCGTCAGCCTTGCCCGTACCGTTGCAATCCTCGCAGGGAGCAAGGCGGTCATAGCTGATCGTCTTTTTGCAGCCGAGCGCCGCCTCCTCGAGCGTCACCGAAAGCGAGATGGCCATGTCACGTCCGCGACGACGCTCACGACGGCTGCGGGCGCCACCACCGGCACCGCCGCCAAAGAACGACGAGAACAAGTCGTCCATGCCCATGCCACCAAAGATATCGTTGATATCGACGTAGCCCGAACCACCAGGGCCGTCGGCGGTGCCGTAACGGTCGTAGTTAGCACGCTTCTGCTCATCGGAAAGAACGGAATAGGCCTCGTTGAGCTCCTTGAACTTGGCCTCGGCCTCGGGGTCGTCCGAAACATCCGGATGTACGGTACGGGCCTTCTTTAGAAACGCGCGCTTAATCGTCCGCGCGTCGGCATCCTTGTCGACGCCAAGTACCTCGTAGTAATCCCTATTATCCGACACGACCGAATCCTTCCGACTTTCATTATTGTCACAGTGCGTCCTATACCCAAGCTGGGCCGACCGCAAACAGAGGGTTTGATGTTATTGCATTTGGTACGGCGAAAGCATGGCCCGTTGCGAGCAGCTCGCAAACCAAACCGACACGAGCGCGAACATGAAGCCGTTGGCAAAACCGTTGGCAAACTGCATCGCGCCGCGCTTCCACCACAGCAGGCTGCGATGAAGCACACCGTCCGAAAGCACCATGAACAGGCCCATGGCAAACGGAATAAAGCACATCACGGCAAAGGCCGAGAACACGCCCGAGATGGCCGAGAGTACCAAAAACGGCGCCACAATGCCCATCAGGTAAAAACCGGTACGAGCTTTGCCTTCCAAGCGCTCGGCCTCAACATGGGCGCGGCCGACCAGATCGCCACCCGGGGCACCGTTAGTGCCGGCATGACCCATGCCGCTAATGCGGACCTCGTCGCCATCATGCGTGCCGGCAGGAAACTCAATCGTCTGCTCGGAGGTTACGCGAGTACGACCGCTGCCGCCGCAATCGGGACAAGGGTCCGCCACGACCTTACCAGAACCGCCGCACTCGGGGCAGACCGACTGGAACGTGCCCGCGCCAAACAGGAAGGACAGGTCGACGTCGATGTGGCCGCGGCCACCGCAGCTCGGGCAGGTATGGGCATGCTCGGACGAAACAGAACCCGAGCCTCCGCAGTGGCCACAGGTATCGAAACGCGTGTAGCGAACGGTCTTGCGGGCACCACCCTTGGCCTCCTTGGCGTCCAGTTTGATATCGACGACCACGTTGGCGCCGTTCTCGGGATTGTAGGCAGCCTGCCCGCGACGTTGCTGGCCCCAGGCGCCACCAAAGGGAAAGCCGCCCTCAAAGGGATTGCCATAGCCCGTGTTGCCGGCGTAGCCGCCACCATAGGGCGAAGCTGTAGGAGCACCGGCAAAGGGATTGCCAGAACGCATGGCGTCGTAGCGCGCACGTTTTTGCTCATCCGAAAGCACGGCGTAGGCCTCGGAAACCTCTTTAAACTTTTCCTCGGCACCCGGCTCTTTGTTGACGTCCGGATGGAACTTGCGGGCCTTTTGCTGGAAGGCCTTTTGAATATCACGCGAGGTGGCGTCCTTGGAGACACCCAGAATCTCGTAGTAATCTTTTTCGTTCATCGTCGCCATGCGCGGCAACCTCCTGCTCACAGCAGCGTATATATTCCGGTAATTCTACCCGAGCAGCCTAAGCTAGATCCCAAAACAGCTCGAACAGAACATTTCCATCGAGCCAGCCCAAGTGGGTCGGCGCCAGACGTGCTCGAACATGGCCCGCGACGACATCTGCCGAAGTGAAGGGTCCCTCATGGACCCCGAGCGTCTCGGGCACCCAAGTGGCAAGGCCCAACTCGAGCGCGCGATCGCAAGCAGCTGTCAGCTCGCCCGTTGGGATGACGCAAGCCGCACGAACCAACAGGTCGGACGCAATACCACGCGTCATGCGACAAGCGAGCATCAGGTCTTCAGCCGCAGCCTCACGCTGCGACAGATACTCGAAATCAAACGTCGTCGCGGCATCGTCACGTTGCACCAGTCGCACGCGGTACGCATCGCCGCGAGCAGACACACCGGGAAACAGCCCGGCCAAGCGATCAAAATCCTCGGCGTCGAGCATACCGGCGGCAGAGCGACCCAGGCCCAAATAGCCCCGGCCGGTCCAGTAAGCAATGTTATGGGCGCACTCATGGCCGTCGAGCGCGTAGCTCGCCACCTCATACGGGTGATAGCCAGCGGCACCCAGGAGCTCGCGTGCCACGTCCATGCACGAAGCTTGAAAATCCTCATCAGGCTCGAGCGACTCGTCGCGGCACGCCATGCGATAGAGGGGCGTCCCCTCCTCGAGCGTGAGCGGGTAAACCGACACATGATGCGGAGCCGCCGCCAGCACGCCATCGAGCGTGCGCTTCCAACTCGCTGCGGTCTGCCCGGGAAGTCCGCACATAAGGTCGCACGACACGTCAAGCCCAGCGGTCTTGACTGTCGCGATGGCGGCGAGCGCCCGATCGGCATCGTGAATACGGCCGATAGCGGTAAGTTCGGTGTTATCGAGCGTTTGCACGCCCAGAGAGACGCGTGTGACACCAACCTTGGCAAGTGCAGCGGCAAGCTCGGCGGTCAGCGACTCGGGATTGGCCTCGCAGGTAAACTCAACGGGGGCGCACCACGCACGAATACGCCGCGCCAGCTCCACCAGGCGCTCCCCCGCCAGCGATGGCGTACCGCCGCCAACATAGACGGTGCGGATCTGGTCAAGGGCACCAGCCTTGCCAAAAGCATCGAGACGCGCGAACAACTGCTCAAAATAGGCATCGAGCGCAGCGCTCAGATCACACGGAGCAAAACTGCGC
The DNA here is from genome assembly GCA_902470905.1 of uncultured Collinsella sp. GTDB lineage: Bacteria > Actinomycetota > Coriobacteriia > Coriobacteriales > Coriobacteriaceae > Collinsella. The sequence goes on from CABRIC010000047.1 coordinate 9,886, forward strand.
GAGTCAAAGTCGCAGTACCGGCACTTTTGGGCGCAAAACGGCACGTGCACGTACAGCGCGGTAACGGCCACCCTTAAGCCTCCAGCGGATGAGGGGGCACCGATTCGCCAGCGACAAGTGCGGCCTCGCAGGCCACCACATCGCGCTCGATCTCATCGACCAGCACCATAAACTCCTCATACGTGGAGCAGCGCACCACATGGGCACGCCAAGCGGCGGCATGGGGCATGCCTTTTAAGTACCAGCTTGCGTACGTGCGGGCACGCGACATGAGCGGCAGGAGCTCATGCGTCAGCGTTAGGTGTTCACGCAGGGCGTCCAGGCGCTCGACGGAGCTGCGCGCCGGCACCGGCGTGCCATCGAGCGCAAGGGCGCGAGCATCACCGAACACCCACGGATTGCCGTAGATGCCGCGCGCGATAAACACCGCGCTGGCACTCGAGCCTTGCAGATGCTCAGTAGCGTCCTCGGCCGAGAACACATCGCCCGAACCGATAACGGGAATCTCGACGGCGTCGGCCACCTCATCGACGACCGACCAATCGGCCTGGCCCGTATAGAGCTGCGTGGCGCAACGACCGTGCACGGCGACTGCGGCAGCCCCTGCGCCTTCGAGCATCTGGGCAAACGTCGCGGCATTACGGTCCTCGGCATAAAAACCCTTGCGGATCTTTACGGTCACGGGCACGTGCGCCGCGCCCACCGTGGCCTCAACGATCTTCTCCGCAAGGTCGGGCGTGCGCATGAGCGCCGAGCCCTCGCCCTTGGTAACAACCTTGCGGGCGGGGCATGCCATATTGATATCGATGAGCGACAGGCGATCGCCCACACGCTCCTCGACGGCGGTGACGGCACTCGCAAACTGCTCGGGCTTGGAGCCAAAGAGCTGCACGCAAATCTGCTGCTCCTCGTCGGCCGGCAGCACCAGGCGCCACGTTTTGTTGCTGGCATAGGCAAGGCCAGCCACGCTCACCATCTCGCTGTAGGCAAGGTTGGCACCGCGGCGGCGGCACATGATGCGATAGGCGGGGTCGGTCACGCCCGCCATAGGAGCCATAAGGAACGGCTGCTCGGCATAAGCACCCAGCAGCCGCTTGCTGTATTCAGAAAGCGCCATAGACCTACTCGTCCACCTTGAGGATCGCCATAAAGGCCTCCTGCGGGACCTCGACCGAGCCGATGGCCTTCATGCGTTTCTTGCCCTCTTTCTGCTTCTCGAGCAGTTTGCGCTTACGCGAGATATCGCCGCCGTAGCACTTTGCAAGAACGTCCTTGCGACGCGCTTTGACGGTGGAACGGGCAATGATCTTGTTGCCGATAGCGCCCTGGATGGGCACCTCGAACAGCTGACGCGGAATAATCTCCTTGAGCTTGTCGCATAGGCCGCGGGCAAGACCGTAGGCCTTGTCCTTGTGGACGATAAACGACAGCGCGTCCACCTCGTCGCCCGAAAGCAAGATATCGAGCTTAACGAGCTCGGAGGGACGGTACTCGTTGAACTCGTAGTCCAACGAAGCGTAACCCTTGGTGCGGCTCTTGAGCTGGTCAAAGAAGTCCAAGATGAGTTCGGCGAGCGGCATATCAAAGCGCATCTCGACCGATTTGCTCGTGAGATGGATCATGTCGGTCGTCACGCCACGGTGCTCGATGGCGAGCTGCATGACGGCACCCGTATACTCGGGCGGACAGATGATCTTAGCCTTGAGGTACGGCTCCTCAATGCGCTCGATACGTGTGGCCTCGGGCAGGTCCTGCGGGCTGCGGACATCGATCATCTCGCCATCGGTCTTGTACACGTGATAGTCGACCGAAGGACTCGTGGCAATGAGGTCAAGATTGAACTCGCGCTCCAGGCGTTCCTTGACGACTTCCATGTGCAGCAGACCCAGGAAGCCCACGCGGAAGCCAAAGCCGAGCGCCACCGAGGTCTCGGGCTCCCACACCAACGACGGGTCGTTGACGTGCAGCTTATCGAGCGCGTCACGCAGGTTCTCGTAATCCTTGTTGTCGATCGGGAACAGGCCCGTATAGACCATGGGCTTGGCCTCGCGGTAGCCGGGAAGCGGCTCGGGGCAGGGATTCGACGCCCACGTGAGGGTATCGCCCACGCGAACGGCCTCGGGGTCCTTCAGGCCCGTGACCACGTATCCGACCTCGCCGACCGTGAGCGCGTCGACCGGGGTCTCGGCGGGACGCTTGACGCCCACGCCATCGACCAAAAAGTCGCCCTTTGCCTGCATCATGCGCAGGGTATCGCCCTTTTTGATGGAACCGTCAAAGACGCGGACCGTGGCGACGACGCCACGATACTCGTCGAAGTATGAATCCAGAATGAGTGCCTTGAGCGGCGCGTTCGCATCGCCCTTGGGCGGAGAGATCAAAAAGACAATGGACTCCAGCAGATCGTGGATGCCCTCGCCGGTCTTGCCCGAGACACACACGGCATCATCGGCAGGGATCGCCAGGTCATCCTCGATCTCGGTCTTAACCTCGTCGGGATGAGCCGAGGGCAGGTCGATCTTGTTGATGGCCGGCACAATGTCCAGATTGGCGTTCATGGCGAGCGTCGCGTTAGAGACGGTCTGCGCCTCGACGCCCTGTGTGGCGTCGACAACGAGCACCGCGCCCTCACAGGCTGCCAGCGAGCGCGAGACCTCATAGGTAAAGTCCACGTGGCCCGGCGTATCGATCAGATTGAACTGATACGTCTCGCCATCGTCGGCGTCATAGGACACGCGAACGGCATTGGACTTGATCGTGATGCCGCGCTCGCGCTCGATATCCATGGTGTCGAGCAGCTGCGACTCCATGTCGCGTTCGTCGACTGTATGGGTGAGTTCGAGGATACGGTCACTGATCGTGGACTTGCCATGGTCGATGTGCGCAACGATTGAGAAGTTGCGGATGTGGGAAATGTCAATTGAAGTATTCATGCGGACTATCTTACCCGAGCGGTACAAAAAATGGAGCCTGTTCCATAAAACAGGCTCCATTTATGCGCGTAATCTGTGTGGTGTGAAATTTACAACTTAGGCGTTGATGCTGTTCACGAGCTTGGCAAGACCGGACTTGCGGTTGGAAGCCTGGTTCTTGTGGATAACATGCTTGGCGGCAGCCATGTCGAGACGCTTGGTGACGGTCTTGAGGGCAGCCTGGGCCTTCTCGGCGTCGCCCTCGGCGACGGCGGACTGGACGTGCTTGGTCAGCGTCTTGAGCTCGGACTTGACAGCCTTGTTACGCATGCGAGCTGCCTCATTGGTGCGGATACGCTTCTTCTGAGACTTGATGTTTGCCACTTCTGGAGTTCCTTTCGAGTTCCTTGCAAAAAATGTATGACACCTCTGAGACACGGTGAGGTCATGCAAGCGCCTACTATAGCACGCTCCCCCTCAAAGGGATAGAACGAATTTGTCAAATAGGCAGGTATCATCACGATTTTCTCAAGATGTTCGTAATCCAGAGCAAAAGCGCGGTCTCAGAATCGGCCGAACCCTTGAGCGCGAGCTCCACATCAACGGCACCCTCGAGCGCTGCGACGAGCTCTGCCATCGAAAAGCGACGTGCCCAGGTCAGGTGATTCTTGACCTGCCAGGACTGGAGCTTGAGCGTTGCGGCAAGCTCACGACCCTGTCCGCGCGCATCGAGCGCCTTGGCAACGATAAGCTCGCGAATGCGGCCGCACAACAATGTGTAAGTCCACACGTAGCTCTTGGCGGGCAGCAGATTGAAGAGCTCGAGCGAGCGGCGCATGTCACGGGCCGAGACTGCATTGAGAAAGTCCCAGGGTTGAACCTCGGCCGTACGTACAATCCAGCGCTCAACGTCGGCAAGCTCAATCTGGGGCACCTCGACCATCTGGGCAAGCTTAGCCAAGTCGTTATCGAGCATGCGCGTGTTTTCACCCGAACGCGAGACGAGCTCCTCGGCGGCCGCCGTCGAGATCGACTTGCCGTGCTGCGTCGCCATCTGCTGCACGCGGCGCGGAAGCTCCCAGCGCTTGGTGCCGGAGCAATCGATCACGGCCTTCTTGTCGATCTTGGCGATCGCCTTATACAGGCGCGTGTTCTTGGCAAGCGAGTCGGCGATGATGAGGCAGACCGTTGTGGGACTGGGACTCGCCAAATACTCGACAAGCGGCTCCGAGACCGCCTTGGCGAGCTTTGAGCAGCCATCAAGGATTACCAAGCGAAACTCGCTGCCCATCGGAAAGGTGTTAAGCGATCCGATAATGGACTCGATATCGGGGTCCTTGGTCATGTCGCGCTCGTCGAGGTTGAACTCGACCATACCCGACTTTTCCAGACGCGCTTTCATACGCGAGACGGCGTGATCGCGCTTGACTCCGTCGGTACCGACGATCAGATATGCCGGCAGCAAACCGGTTTCGGACATTGCGCCCCCCTCCCGCAGGCCTTCATATTCGTTCCGTGCCATTCTAGCCCAGGGGCCCGCCACACGCCAACGACGTCGTCACGGTCGCTGGCATCGCATCGCAAAGCCATTCGCAGTCGGCGTGACGGTAATGTCGCCGTGTTCGATGGTGCACGCGAACACGCCGCCCGCTTCCTTAACGGCATCGATGCAAGCGTCGGACGGATGGCCGTATCGATTCCCTTCGCCCGCGCTCGCGAGGGAAAGCTCGGGCTTCAGGACGTCCAGCAACTCAACATCGACTGAAACCTTGGAGCCGTGATGCCCAAGTTTAAGGACATCGATATCCCCCACCTCCTGCACGAATTCCCGTTCTTGGTCGAGCTCGGCATCACCGGTGAGAAGTATGCGCAGGCCCTTGCCTTCCTGAACATAAGAAAGCAGCAGGACAAGTGAGTCCTCATTTCCCTCGCCATCCACGGACTCGAATGGCCACATCACGCGGGCGCAAAATGAGCCGATGTCGACCGTATCCCCACGGCGCACCTGCCGATACTCCACGCCAGGTCGGTTCAATACCTCAACAGGAGCATCCTCCAGCGCATCAGCCGCCACGGCAATCGTTCCGACCGAAAACTGTTCGAGCACGGCAGGCAGACCACCCCAGTGGTCCTCATCCCAATGCGTCACAAAGACGGCATCGATATGGTGCACGTTATTGCGAACCAACGCCGCTACCACGCGCTCGTCGAGCCCGCAGTCGACGAGTGCTACTGCGTCGCCCTGGCGGATAAGAATCGCATCCGCCTGGCCCACATCGAGCACCGTCACCGAAGGCGGCGCGAATCGATCCCAGTAGACGTACGGAATCGCAGCCAAGAGCACCAGGCATGCAAGCCCCACCGCCATAGGACTGTCTCTTATACACATCTGACGCTGCCGACGATACTCCTTGTGTA
>CABRIC010000048.1 GCA_902470905.1 uncultured Collinsella sp.
ACACAAGGAGTATCGTCGGCAGCGTCAGATGTGTATAAGAGACAGGCCATGGCGTCCATGGCGGTGCCGAAGGCGTCGGCAGCGCCGGAGAACTGCTCTTCCAAGCCCTCAACCTCAACGGCCTCGGCGGGAGCGGCGGAAAGCTCGTCCGAAAGCTCGAGCTTGGTCTGGTTCATTTTGAGCCAGCCCCAAGTTGCTGCCGGCATCGCATTAACCTGCTCGAGCGTGGTAGCAGCGGTGTTGGTTTCCTGTTTCATTATCCGATCGCTCCTTCCATCTCGAGCTTGATCAGGTTGTTCATCTCGACGGCGTACTCAAGCGGCAGCTCCTTGGAGACCGGGTTGGCAAAGCCGTTGACGATCATGGTGCGGGCCTCTTCCTCCGAGATGCCGCGGCTCATCAGGTAGAACACCTTGTCGTCGCCGATGCGGCCGATGGTGGCTTCGTGGCCGATGTCGACGTTCTTGGCGCGGATGTCCATGGCGGGGATGGTGTCGGAGCGGCTCTGGTCATCGAGCATCAGCGACTGGCAGCTCACGGTTGCCTTGGAGCCTTCGGCCTTGGGCGTGGCCACGATGGAGCTGCGGAAGGTCTGAATGCCGCCGCTCTTGGAGATGCCCTTGGTCTCGACGGTTGCCGAGGTCTCGGGTGCGTTGAGCACGACCTTGCAGCCGGTATCGAGGTTCTGGCCGGCGCCGGCAAAGGTAATGCCGGTAAAGCTCGAGCGGGCGCGGCGGCCGTTGAGCACGCTCATGGGGTAGAGGTAGCCCACGTGGCTGCCGAAGGAGCCGCTGATCCACTCGATGTCGCCATCCTCGTCCACGCGCGCACGCTTGGTGTTGAGGTTGTACATGTTCTTGGACCAGTTCTCGATAGTCGAGTAGCGCAGGTGCGCACGCTTGCCCACAAAGAGCTCGACAGCGCCGGCGTGGAGGTTGGCTACGTTGTACTTGGGCGCGGAGCAACCCTCGATAAAGTGCAGGTCGGCATCGTCCTCGACGATGATGAGCGTGTGCTCAAACTGGCCAGCGCCCTTGGCGTTAAGGCGGAAGTAGCTCTGCAGCGGGAAGTCGAGCTTGGTGCCCTTGGGCACGTAGACAAACGAGCCGCCCGACCACACGGCACCGTGCAGGGCCGCAAACTTGTGGTCGGTGGGCGGGATGAGCGTCATAAACTTCTCTTGGATGAGCGGCTCCCACTGCGGGTCGTGCAGGGCCTCCTCGATGCCGGAGTATACGATGCCCATCTTGGACGCGGTGTCCTGCATGTTGTGGTAAACGAGCTCGGAGTCGTACTGCGCACCGACGCCCGCCAGGTAGCTACGCTCGGCCTCGGGGATGCCCAGGCGCTCAAAGGTGTTCTTGATGTCGTCGGGCACCGACTCCCAGTCGTGCTTTTGGTCGGTGTTGGGCTTGACGTAGGTGACGATGTTGTCCATGTCCAGGCCCTCGATGGAGGGGCCCCACGTCGGGTCGGGAAAACGGTTGAAGATCTCGAGGGACTTGAGGCGCAGGTCGAGCATCCACTGCGGCTCGTCCTTCTTGGCGCTGATCTCGCGCACGATGTCGGGCGTGATGCCGGCGTCGAGGCGCTCGAAACCCTCCTCGCCATAGGTGAAGTCGTAGAGGCTGCGGTCGATGTCCGCGACCTCGGTGCGGTTCTTGGTCATTGCATCGCCCCTTTACGCCTGCTGCTCGGCAGCGGCGGCCTCGACCTGGTCGCGCTGCTCGGCGGCCTCGCGCTCGAAGGTCTCAAAGCCGTTCTTGTCGATCCAGGGGATCAGCGAGGCGTCGTCTTCGCGCACGATATGACCCTTGACCATAACGTGGACGCGGTCGACATTCAGGTGCTCCAGGATGCGCGTGTTATGCGTGATGATGAGCATGGAGCCGTCGCAGCTCTTGCGGTAGGCGTCCATGCCATGGCTGACGGTGGAAAGCGCGTCGACGTCCAGGCCCGAGTCGGTCTCATCCAGGATGGCGAGCTTGGGCTGCAACAGCAGAAGCTGGAGCATCTCAACCTTCTTTTTCTCGCCACCCGAGAAGCCTACGCCCAGCTCACGGTTGAGGTAGGCGGTATCCATGTTGAGTTCGGCCGCGAGCTCCTTGACGCGACGGCGGAACTCCTTGCCCTTCATCTCCAGGCCGGGGCGGCCGGCGATGCTGGCGCGCAAAAAGCTCGACAGCGGCACGCCCGGGATCTCGACCGGGGCCTGGAAGCTCAGGAACAGGCCGGCGCGCGAGCGTTTGTCGGTGGTGAGCTCGGTGATGTCCTGGCCGTCAAAGACGATGCGGCCGTCGTTGACGGTATAGACGGGGTCTCCCATGACCAGGTGGCCGAGGGTGGACTTGCCGGCGCCATTGGGCCCCATCAGCACGTGGGTCTCGCCGGCGGCGACGTTGAGGTTGACGTTGTGAAGGATGGTCTTCTCGTCCACGGAGGCGGTCAGACCTTCGATGGAAAGCAGCGGATTTGCGCTCATGCTGTCCCTCTCTGTATATGGTTTACTCATAGGTGTACTAAACCCTAGGAATCTTCTCGGAATAAAGTTACTATGGGTTCGGCGTTAGTCAAGGGAAAACCCGACTAATCCACTCGACTTTTTAGATGTGGGACATAATAATCAGGTTTGTTTGCCCCGCGTGCATTAGATTTGGGACAAACAAGCCTGGTATTTTGTCCCGGTTACGATGAGAGGGTAGGTATGCTCATTTCTTCTAAGGGCCGCTATGCCCTCCGTCTGATGATCTATATCGCAGCGCTTGGTGACGCCGAGGGCAAGATTGCCCTGCGCGAGGTCGCCGACCGCGAGCATATCTCGCAAAAGTATTTGGAGCAGCTGGTCCGTCCGCTCATGAAGGCGGGCCTGCTTAAGAGCGTGCGTGGCAAGGGCGGCGGCTACATGATGGCTAAGGACCCCGCCGAGGTACGCGCTGGCGACATCCTACGTGCCGTTGAGGGCAGCACGGCTCCGGTGGCGTGCGATGGCATCGACAACAGCTGCACCCGCAGCGACCTTTGCTCGACCGTCAAGTTTTGGCGCGGGTTGGACGACGTAATCGAAAAGTACGTCGACGGCGTGACGTTGGCCGACCTGGCAGCCGTCCCCGAGATCAACTTCGACATTAAGCTGTAGGGGTGCAAATGGCATCTCTCGACAAGGTGTACAAGCAAATCGAAGTTTTTGCTCGGGAATGTGACGCCGAGAAGGTCATGTTGTTTGGTTCTCGTGCTCGAGGCGACAACTTGCCCAAGAGCGATATTGACATCGCCGTAGCAGGTTGCCGGGATTTCGGCCGTTTCTCATATTTGATCGATGAGCGTCTTGATACTCTTTTAGATGTAGATGTCGTCAATCTCGACGAGTCCTTATCGCAGCAATTGCTCGATGAAATTGCCAGGGATGGTGTGATTCTGTATGAAAAAATATGAGAACTTTGCCAGCGCCTTGGCGAATCTTGAGGATGCGCCCAATCAGGATCTCAACAATGATTTTGTTCAGAGTGGATTGATTAATAAGTTCAATCTTCAATTTGAACTAAGCTGGAAGCTCCTTAAGCGTCTGCTCGAGTATGAGGGTGCCACGCTTGCCGCGTCGGGGTCTCCTCGTGCCATCTTGAAGGAGGCCTACCGATTCTACGACTTTATTGATGAGGCGGCCTGGCTAGATATGCTCAGAGACCGCAATACGAACGTTCATATCTATGACAATAAGCTCGCTCAGGATTTGATTCAGCGCATCTTGAACGTCTATATCCCCGCTTTCTGTCAGTTGCGAGACGGGCTGATGGAGCGTTACGGCGAGCTTCTTCTGGTGCCCGACGACCAGTTTGTTTAATTCCTTAAGATTTCGCGGAGGGTTGTTGCCGTTTACCGAGGGGTTGTTGTGTAACAACGGGCGAGCTGCAATACTTATTTTATCTTTGCAAACTGAACTTTAACTACACCAATGCAGGGAGGATCTTATGCAGCCCAAGCATTCTGCTATTGTCGCGGGCCTGACGCTGGCGCTTTCGTTTGGCGCCGTTTCCGCGCCGGCACCCGCCGCTGCCGAGGAGCCCACGCCGGGTGTTGCCTCGGATGCCACCGATATCGATAAGGGCCTTTACACCCAACAGTCCTTCTCGGGCGTGCTGAGGTCGGTCCAGGGCGTTTCGTTTGTCAACGTGACTCCCGAGATGAAGTACTTTACCAAGTACGAGAGCCATGGTAACTACAACCAGGGATTTTCGTATGGTGACGGCTATAACGCACTGGGCTACTATCAGTTTGATCGCCGCTGGTCGCTCATTCCGTTTATGAAGCAGGTTTACAACTACGATTCTGCCAAGTACGGCATGCTCAAGGATGCGATTGATCGCGGCAGCGAGATTTCCAACGCGAGCAATGCCATGTACGAGAACGGCCAGCTCACCGAGTTGGGCCGTATTGCGCAGGAGGCCTTCCAGGGCGCTTATAATACCGACCCTGCTGAGTTTTCGGCTCTGCAGGATGCCTATGCGTACAACTCGTACTATGCGGTGACCGAGGCGTGGCTCAAGAGCGGCCTGGGTATTGATATTTCGGGTCGCGCCGATTGCGTCAAGGGCATGGTATGGAGCATTACCAACATGTGCGGCACCGGTGGTTGCAGGGACTTCTTCCGTTGGGCAAACCTTTCTAACAGTATGACTGATCGCGAGTTTGTGACGGCGCTTTCCAACAGTGTGGTCAATAACGTGGCGACCAAGTATTCGAGTCAGCCCCAGTATCATGAGGGCTGGAAGAACCGCTACCGCAACGAGCTAAAGGACTGCTTGGTTTATATCGCTGAGGACGAGGCTGCCGCCGCGACACCCGTGCAGCCCGAGCCCACACCGGCGCCCTCTCCGACACCTGATTCGAATGACGACTCGAGTGACGATGCCAACGATGACAGGATGGATGCGCCCTCGACCGATGCTGACGGTAATGGCTCTGCTGGTGGCACTACCAACGACGGCTCTACCTCGAACGGCTCCAATTCGAACGGCTCTGCTGCGGGCGATTCGTCTTCAAGCTCTGCCGGCAATACGGACAGCGACGCTTCTGGTTCGACCGACGCTGACACCTCTAACTCATCCACCGGCTCGAGCGATTCGTCCGTTGACACCGGCTTTAACAACGGCTCCGGCTCTGACGCAACCCCTGATTCCGATGCTTCCAAGGACGACTCGAATAAAGCGCCGGACGCCCCCGTTGCTTCGCCGGACAAGAAGCCTTCTTTCTCCGAGCAGCTTGGTTCTACGCTGGGCTCTTCGCTGATGGCTGGTGTCAATAACGGCTCGACCCAGAACAAGGACAACTCTGATCTGGCTTCCACGGAAAAGGCTGAGGCTGCAAAGGGCGACTCCAAGGACGAGGCATCCGAGAAGGTTGAATCCGATAAGAGCTCTCGCTCTGAGGAAAAGGGCGACGAGTCCGCTCAGAAGAAGGACGAGGGTAAGAAGTCTGAATCTGAGGAGAAGGACAAGAGCAAGGGCAACACCGACAACCAGGTTCAAGAGCAAAATGACTCCAAGACGGTGACCACTACAACCACCACGACCACCACAACCAAGTCCTCGGGCGGAAACATGCCCAAGACAGGCGATCTGATTGTGATGGCGAGCCTTGCCAGTGCGAGCTTGGCCACGCTGGGCGCTACGTCTATCGTAAGTGGTAAGCATAAGCTCGATCAGCAGAAGAGGGCTTCTGGGGAGGATGGCTCGGAGGAGTAATCTTCCAGATCGTTTTCTATAAGAGTTAAGGACGGGGTTCGATGTGCCTGCATCGGACCCCGTTTTTGTTGTGCAACGATTTGTTATGCCCCCTCATGCCCCATGTTGCTACCGTTGCCCGAAACGTTTGCATGTCGATATTGTTTCGCTTTACCCGCTCGTTACAATGGGCATCGTGCTGCGTTAGAGGGAGAGTTTACGGTGTTTGAACAGGCGAATTATGGTGTTGCTCATGCGTTTGGCGCACGGCTGCTCAATCATGTGGATAACGCAGCTCTACCGGTTGATGTACACGACTTTTCCGATGCAATCAATCGGTGTTTACTTGTCGATAAGACTATGTTTATTGCCGATATATTGGACAGCGAAGCACCTGTTGCACTTTGCTGTCGGCCCAAGGGTTTTGGCAAGAGCATGAATCTATCGATGCTCAAATGCTATTTGGAACGACTTGATCACCGGCGGCCAGATCGAAGTCCGTTCGTCGGCACTCAGATTTGGCAGGCGGGCAGTGGTCGCTATCGTGATGAGTACGCGTGTTATCCGGTCATCATGCTCGACTTTTCAGCTGCCGCTGCGAGGCGCGACGCTGATGCTGCGGCGGCTATTCGCAGCGCTGTCGCGCACGAGTGCACCCGATTGTTGCCGCTGCTTGCCGCGCCTGATCTGTCAAGACGTGAGGTTCGTCTTATCGAGAGGACGGCGCGTGGGGTGGCCAGCGATAAGGAGATCGATGCGGCGCTTGGCGTGCTTATTAAGCTGCTCCAGACGGCTTTCGATGAGCAGGCTGTTCTTCTGATAGACGACTACGACGCGGTGTGTCCAAATCGTTTGGACGCTAAGGACGACGGTAGCGTGGATTCCCTAGAATCGCTCAGCCGAATGTTGTTCGACACCATTGCCGACGCCGGCGACTCGTTGCGATTGACGTGTCTTATGGGCGAGCGCCCCGGTCCTGCCGAGTTTGCGTTGTCCCAGCGTGGGGTTTCCTATCGGTCGGCGACGCCGCTGTCGAGTTGGTGTGATCGATGGTTCGGTTTTTCGGACGACGAAGTCCAGGTGCTGTTGGATCGTATCGGTCGCAACGGCTGTCTGGATGACGCGCGTGAGTGGCTCGAGGGCTATCTGTTTGGTGGTTTTTATTGCTCGATCCCGGAGCGTGTGGTGGACTACGCACATCGCGGTTGCGTCGCGCCCGTTCGGGCAAATCTGTATGGTTACGCCGACCGTCTGAGCGCATGCGTCGGTGACTGGAATCTCATGCGCCTGTCCGCATTGTTCGATTTGCTTGAGCCGCATGGGTTTATTGAGGCGCCAGTGCATGTGCACGTCGAGGAGGCCGATGCCGCCAAGCCCGAAGATATCTGGACTGCGCTGTATCTGTCTGGATTCCTTACGACGGACATGACGGGGCATTCTGAGGACGGCGTGTGCCTTCGTTCCCTGCGTCTGCCTAACAACGAAGTACGTCAGGCGCTCCGTCTTGTAATTCTGGAATGGTTTGAGTGCGCCGTTGAGGACGTTCGAGTTATCGACTCGTTCCATGACGGGCTGTGTCGAGGAGACGAGGACGCTGTAAAGCAAGCTTTGAGCTGTGCTATCGGCGATCTGGGCATCGATGCGGGGCAATCAGATTTGCCGACAGCCTATCATCTGGCGCTGCAGGGGCTCTGCTTTGGGCTGCCCGGCTATTGCAATCCCAGCTCCAAGCGAAGTAGTGTTTCGGATCGCTGGGATATCCAGGTGATTCCCACCGGTCGGGTGTTTGACGTGGCCGACACGCTCGGCATGCTCGATGAGCGGCCGCTCATTTCGATCAACATGATGTACGACCCTGGCGTCGATGCCCTGGGCCTAGAACTGTTGGCCGTTCAGGCGCTGCTCGAAATCGAACGCAACGGCATCGATGATATTCGCGTGCCACGCCCCGCCGTCGGGCGCATGCGCTGGGGCTTCGGCTTTGACGGGCAGCGAGTGTCCGTGGTGTGCCAGAGGTTATAGGGGATGGCGAAAGCCCTTTACTGCTCCGTGTCCTTCATGGGCGGCATGGGCTTCCAGTTGGGATCCTTAACGATCTTGCGGGCGTCCTTCATGCCGCGTCGCAGCGCCGGAATACCGGTCTTAAAGCACTTGTCAACGGCGGCCAGGCGAATGAATTCCTTGCAGAAGGTCGCGGCATTGCCCAGGCGGAACAACATGGGGTGGTAGTCACCGTAGATCTGCATATAGCGAGCGAGGAAGCCTCGGTTGCGCATGATGTAGTAGCGGTTGGTGTCGCTCGTAGAGTTGAGCTGGCGTTTGCCGGCGATATCCCAGTTGGAGACGGCACGGGCGCGCTTGAGCACCACGTCGGCGACCACGGCGGCGGGGAAGTGCTGGCTGGCTACGTAGCCGTAGCAGGCATCGTCGCCGTAGATAAAGAAGCGCGCGTCGGGCAGGCCAATCTTGTTGACCACGCGGCGCGAGAACATGCCGCCCTCAAAGCACAGCTGGTTCATGGCGCGGTAGCCCTCGGGACCCAGATCCCACTTGGCGATGGGGTTAGGGATGCCGAGCGAAAGGATGAGCTGGTACTGCCAAAAGAAAGCGCCGCCGTCAAAGTCCAGGCGCGAACCCTGGATGACATCGTAGCGGTCGGTCCATTTGGCCAAGCGCTCGATGCCTTCGGGGATGACGAGCACGTCGTCGTCCATCACCCAGAACCACTGGGCGCCCAGGTCGTAGGCGCATTTAGTGCCGGCGGAGAAGCCGCCCGCACCGCCGCCGTTTTCGAGCTGCGGGGCGTAGATGACACGGTCGGTGCCGCCCTGCGCGTCGGGCTGCTCGGTGTCGATGCCCCACAGGTTGGCCAGGCGCTCGTTGAATGCGGTGCACATGGCCTCGGTCTCGCGCGAATTCTCGTTATCGACAATCACGATGCGCCAGGGCGTTGCCGTGAGCTCGGTCATAGAGTCGAACAAGTTGGCCAGGAGTTCCTGGCGCTTGTACGTAACGACGACGATGGCGAGCTTATCGATGGGAGCGGGAAGGGTTGAAGGCATGGGGCAATATATCCTTTCACGCGCGGCGGGCGAGCGCTGCACGGAAGCTATCGAATACGTCCTTGGGACTGTCCTATTGTAAAGGCTCGGCGCACCTTAGCGGCAAGCTTTGAATAAAACGCAGGAACCTGCCATGGGCCCGCCGCATGACGTGGGGCTGCTTTGCCCGCAAGAGGCTCCATAGATTATATAAACGCCCGCTGGCGCGCTGACCCTTTGATACCATGAAACGACAGGTATTTCCTAAGGAGCACATTTGTCTACTAACGTCTCTGGCAGCCCTGTTCTGTCGCTGCTTATTCCCATTTACAATGTTCAGCGCTACCTGCGCGAGTGCCTCGATTCCGCCCTGGCGCAGACGCTCAAGGATATTGAGATCATCTGCATTAACGACGGGTCGACCGACAACTCGCCGGCGATTATCCGCGAGTATATGGAGCGCGATGGGCGCGTCAAGATGATCGACAAGGCCAACAGCGGCTACGGCGACTCGATGAACCACGGCCTGGAGATGGCGCGTGGCAAGTACGTTGGCATCTTGGAGTCCGATGACTTTATGGCGTCCGACGCACTCGAAAAGCTTGTCTCGGCCGCCGATAGCAATAATGCCGACTTTGCGAAGGCGAACTTTGATTTCTACTGGTCTAAGCCCGAGGAGCGCCGTTCACTGCACGAGATGTTTAGACCTCAGGATTGCGGCAAGCCGGTGCACCCGAGCGATACGACGCAGTTCTTTAAGCAAAAGCCGTCGATTTGGTCGGCCGTGTACCGTCGTGATTTTCTTGAGCGCAACGGCATTAAGTTCCTGCCGACTCCGGGGGCATCCTTTCAGGACACGTCATTCGCCTTTAAGGTGATCGCGTGTGCCGATAAGGCTGTTTACCTGCATGATGCCGTGTTGTCGTATCGCCAGGACAACGAGAGTTCCTCGGTCAATTCTTCGGCTAAGGTCTTTTGCGTCAATTCCGAGTATGCCGAGATTGAGCGTTGGATTCGAGAGGATTATGCCCGCGACCACGCAAGTGATGACGTCGCGCGCATGCTCAAGTTCAATCAGCTCATTAAGTACGATTCGTACATGTGGAACTACGTGCGCCTGGCGCCCAAGTTCTATAAGGAGTTCCTGGTGCAGATGGCCAAGGAATTTCAGGCGGCCTTGGACGCCGGGGACTTTTCGCTTGACGACCTCAAGCCGTGGAAGCGCGCAAATCTCGCTGCCATCCTCAAAGATCCTGAGGGCTGGGTTGACGAGCATCCGAGTTTTGCGACGGATGGTGCCTTGGGGCGTGCTAAGTATTACGCCTCGGTTGGAGGCCCAGGCGTGGTTGCCGCCTTCCTCATCGAATCGCTGAGGGGGTAGGTCGGCATGGGAGAGGCCTCGTGTCCTAAAGCTACCATTGTCGTCCCCGTTTACAACTCTGCGCGCTCCATTCAGCGATGCCTCGATTCGCTGTTGGCCCAGTCCGAGCGCTCGATTCAGGTTGTCTGCGTCAACGACGGTTCGACTGATGATTCGTTGAACGTGTTGCGCCAGATCGCGCAGGCCGACGATCGCGTACTGGTGATTGACCAGGAAAACGCGGGCGTCTCATGCGCTCGAAATGCCGGTATCGATGCCGCCGAGGGTGAGACCGTCTTTTTTGTGGACGCCGACGATTACATCGATGCCCAGACGGTCAAGCGCGTGCTGCATGCCATGGAGTCTGCAGATGCCGAGGCCGCCGTCTTTGGCGGCGTCTGTGAACCTGCTGATGCTGCCCCCAAACGCATCCAGCAACTCATGAGCCCCAAAGCTGGTACCTTCGGCGCCCGTGATCCCCAACTGCTGTTCCATTCGAATGCGCAGCCCTATGCCTGCCGCGCGGCTTTTTCGCGCGAGCTGCTCAATCGCGAAGGTATTCGCTTCGCCCCCGGTTTGGCTTTGGGCGAGGACGTCGTCTTCCAATTTGCGGCTTATGCGCTTGCCCGCAAGACCGTCGTCATGCCGGACAAGTTCTACCACTACGTGATGGAGAGTGAATCGGCGACGCACGAGTTCAACAGTGCCGAGGCTCGCGCCAAAAAGCTTGACGCCCACATGAGGATGCTCGAGGAGGTCTTGGAGGACTGGGCGGCCTACGGTCTTTTGGACCTGTGCCCCGGCGAGCTGATAACTTGGTTTTTGGACCTAATTGTGTTCGACCTGGCGCGCTTGGATGCCGATGACTTCCATCACGTGGTGGCTCGCGTCAACATGGACCTTACGACGTTTTTGGGAACGGAGTGGGCGGATATGCCTGCTAAGGGCGCCGTTTGCCGTGTTGCCCAGAAGCTCGTTGCGGCGACCTCGGGCGTTTCGATGGCAGACGCCACGCTGTTCTATCTTTCGACTCGCGGTCTCAAAGCCTGCCTGGAGCGCTTTATCTAATTCCAAGCGCTGCCGCCCGCCGCAACTCGGCTGCTAAAATAACCCTGTTACACGCTATCCAACAGGAGGTTCTCTTGCAGAACTCTGATACCCCTAAAGTTTCGCTGCTTGTTCCCATCTGCAATGTTGAGCGCTACCTGCGCGAGTGCCTCGATTCCGCCGTTGCGCAGACGCTCAAGGACATCGAGATTATCTGTATCAATGACGGCTCAACCGATAGCTCGCCAGATATCATCCGCGAGTACATGGAGCGCGACTCCCGTGTAAAGATGATCGACAAGGCCAACAGCGGCTACGGCGACTCGATGAACCGCGGCCTGGAGATGGCGCGCGGCGAGTACGTGGGCATCCTTGAGTCCGACGACTTTATGTTTGAGGATTCGCTCCAAAAGCTGGTCGCCAAGGCCGATGCTGAGCATGCCGATGTGGTGAAGGGCGACTTTTACCTGTATTGGTCCACGCCCAGCGAGCGCCGTGAGCTGTTTGGGATCATCGACGAGCATATGACGGGCGCCGCGTATCGCCCTGTCGATCGCCCGGGCATCTTCTACCGCAAACCTTCCATTTGGTCGGCTATCTATCGGCGCGAGTTCCTCAACGACAATCAGATTCGGTTCCTTCCCACGCCGGGTGCCTCGTATCAGGATGCAGGCTTTAACTTTAAGGTTTGGGCTTGCGCCGAGCGCGCCGCGTTTATTGCGGACCCCATTTTGTGCTATCGCCAAGATAACGAGAAGAGCTCCGTTAATTCGCCCAACAAGGTGTTTTGCGTTTGCGACGAATATGCCGAGATGCAGCGCTTTTTGGACGATCGTCCCGAGCTCAAGGCTCAGCTCCAGGGCATTTTAATGCGCATGAAGGTCGATACGTACCGTTGGAATGATGAGCGCCTGGTCGATGAGCTGCGTGGGCAGTTTTGGGAGAAGGCTTCACCCGAGCTCAAGGCCGACTGGGATGCCGGTCGCTTTGACCTGTCGCTGTTTGATCCACGCGGCGAGACCGATTTGCGCCTGATGGTCAAGTCGCCCCGCGCCTATATCGATTCGCGCTTTGACTTTAAGAAGCCGGGCAAGCTCAATACGTTTAAGCATTACTTTAAGATTGGCGGCCTGCCGCTGGTCAAGCGCGTGCTGACGTATCAGCGCACCTACGGCGACAACCCGCACCCCGATGACGTTCCGGCCGCACAGTAGGAGCGAGTGACTATGGCTACCCCCAAGATTTCCGTTGTCGTTCCCATCTATAAAGTGGAGGAGTGTCTGGCCTGGTGCTTGGACTCCCTGCTTGCGCAGGACATGCCCGATTGGGAAGGCGTGCTGGTTAACGATGGCTCGCCGGACGGTTCGCGCGATATTGCGGCTGCCTATTGCGAAAAGGACGCGCGCTTTACGCTGGTCGATAAGCTCAACGGCGGCCTGTCGAGTGCACGTAATGCAGGCATCGCCGCGTCCACGGCGCCTATCGTCGCGTTCTTGGATTCCGACGACCGATTTACGCCCGATGCGTGCCGTGTGATCGTAGATGCCTTTGAGCGCGAAGGCTGCGACGTTTTGACCTTTGGCGCGAACCCGTATCCGCTGGAGGCGGGGTATCCGTGGCTTAACTATGTGCTGAGCCCGCGCGATGTGTCGTTTGAAGGCTATAACTCTGACTTGCTGTTTAAGGAAGCATCTCGCCCCTTTGCATGGCGCACCGCCTGCAAGCGTGAGTTTTTGCTGGGCAACGGGATCGTGTTCGACGAAACCGTTAAGTACGGCGAGGACCAGGTCTTCGATTTTGCCGTGTACGGTCGTTCGCACAAGACCGCGCTTATCTCGAACAAGCTGTATGACTACCGCGTGGCGCGCAAGGGTTCGCTCATGGACACCATGCGCTACGACGACGAGACACGTCTGCTGGAGCACGTGAAGATTTACTCCGCGGTGCTGGCTGACTGGCGGCGCGACGGTCTCGATGCTCAGCATGCCGATGACCTGGCGTACTTCCTCTGCGATCTGGTGCTGTACGATGCGCTCAGGTTGCTGGGTTCGGACTGCGGCAAGGTGTTTGCTGCCGTTGCCACGGCGCTCGCCGGCTCTGCCGTGGGCAGCGTTGCTGCGCTCGCACAATGCGCTCCTTCTGTTGCTGTTATGGTGCGTGCGGCGCTTACCAGCAAGGCCCCCAATGCCCGCGAGTGCAAAAAGCTCATGTTCGATTACGACGTCTTGAGGTTTGGGCGCCTGGGTGCCTGCAAACGCATGGCAGCGAACGCCCTGGGAAAGCGAGAGGTGTAGATGAGTATCAAGCGTTTGGCGCTTTGCCGCAGTCAGGGCCGTCTATTTGTGCTGCTTCGTTTTGCCGGTCAGGATGTCGCCGCGCTTATTGAGCGGGAGGGTTCTCGGTCGTTTGCCCATGCGACGACGAGCGGTTCTTGTGTGCCGTCGCTAGTGCTTCCGGTCGATCATGGCCGTGTGCTGGCGCTTTGCCCTTCCGTTGCCGATTACGAGCGCGAGCTTGCCGTCTTGGTGCTTCCGTTTTTGGATGGCTCGTCGATGAATGTCGTTTTTGCATCCGGTGGCCAGAGGCTGGGCTCCATTCGCCTCGATAGCCGCGTGGCCAAGCTGGAATCCAAGATTAACTACAAAGCAAAGCCTGCGCTGTGTGCGCTTATCCGCGATGCGCAGCGTGGCGAACACTGCGGCCGCTACGAGATCGATGCCATTCGCTATTTGCCGGCAGACGCCGGCGCGGTGTGGCGCTATGAGGTTACCTGGGCGGGAGAACCCCAGTGCGTACCTGAGCTCCAGATCTTCGATACGCATATGAATGTCATCGATGCCACCGTGCATGTGTTTGAATCGCAGGCCGATGTGCCGCAGCGCAACGGTTGCCGCGTCAATAAAACGTATCTGAGCGTAGAGATGCCTCAGGATATACGGGATTTTGTCGCGATTGCGAGTGATCCCACAGAGCAGATTCAGAGCGGTTTTTGCGCCATGGATGGTCGCCTGTACAACGGCATGGTCGACGACAGTTGGAACCGCATGAAGGACGCGCGTGCAGACGACGCAGCTTATCGACGTTGGTTTGAGCAGCATCGCGCAAAGCCGGCCGATTTGGCGTGCCAGCGTGTCGCTTCGGCGGCCTTTGCCTATAGACCGCTCGTGAGCATTGTGGTGCCGTGCTACAAGACAGATCGGGTCTACCTGCGCGAGCTGCTGGACTCGGTGCTAGCTCAGAGCTATGACAACTGGGAATTGCTGCTTATGGACGCCTCGCCCGAATGGGATGCGGTGGCCAATCTTGCGGCTGCCGCCAATGACGAGCGGGTTCGTCGTATTGAGCTGCCTGGCAACGGCGGCATTGTGCTCAACACCAACGCTGGTATTCAGCAGGCGACTGGAGACTACATCGCGTTCTTGGACCATGACGACATTCTGGAACCGGACGCGTTATTCCAGTATGTTTCCGCGCTGAACAAGGCTGCCGAGGGCGAGCGTCCCCAGGTCCTGTTCTGCGACGAGGACATGTTCCAGAAAACGGGGGAGTGGGGCCAGCCGGTCTTTAAGACAAAACTCAACGTTGACCTGCTCTATAGCCATAACTGCGTGACGCATTTCCTGATGGTGGAGAAGGCGCTTATTGATCGCATTGGCACGTCCCCAGAAGACGTTGCGGGCGCCCAGGACTACGACCTGACGCTTCGCTGCCTTGCGGCGGGCGCGCGGTTTAAGCATGTTGCGCACGTGCTGTATCACTGGCGCGTTCATCCGGGGTCGACCGCCGATGGGTCTGCCGATAGCAAGCCGTATGCCATCGAGGCCGGGCGCCTTGCGCTTCGGCGCCACTTTAACGCGCTGGGTATTTGCGGAACGGTCGAGGAGACCGAGACGCCGTTTGTCTACCGCATGCGCTATGCGCTGCCGGAGCCTGCGCCGCTGGTGAGCATTGTGATCCCCACTAAGGACCACGTTGAGACGCTCGATGCCTGTGTGATGTCGATCGCCCAGAAAGCCACGTATGCCAACTACGAGATCGTCTTGGT
>CABRIC010000049.1 GCA_902470905.1 uncultured Collinsella sp.
GTATAAAACCAGTGTTGAGGGTTTTTCGCCGGCGCGGAACGTGCTAGCATACTCCGCATAAGCGTTGATGGGGACGAGTAGTCGGCCGTCCGCATGCTACAGAGAGCGGGGAGCGCTGAGAACCCGTGCATGCGACCGATGAAAATCACCCCGGAGCTGCGGTCCCAACGGACGTGCCGCGAGGTTCGTCTTAGTAGACATCGCCGAGATGGTCGTCGATATAGGCCAGCCGAGTAACGGATGCGAGCGCGCGAATACGCGGGCGAGGGCATCTAAGCTGGGTGGTTAAGCGAAGAGCTTTTGCGGGCGTGCAGCCCGTTTTGTGGCGCTTCGTCCCAGCTTGCAGGGACGGGCGCTTTTTTTGGTGCCCATCGGGCGTGCGCGCCCACGACATGAAAGGGGTACCGTGGCAAACGAGTACAAGCAGACGATGAATCTGCCCAAGACCGGTTTTCCCATGCGTGCCGGTCTTTCCAAGTCCGAGCCCAAGCGACTCAAGGACTGGCAGGACAACAAGGTCTACGAGCAGGTTCTGAAGAAGAACGAGGGTCACAAGAAGTTCGTGCTGCACGACGGTCCTCCGTACGCCAACGGTCCGATCCACATCGGCCATGCCATGAACAAGATCTCCAAGGACATGATCAACCGTTACTGGATGATGCAGGGCTGCGAAGTTCCCTATGTCCCCGGTTGGGACTGCCACGGTCAGCCGATCGAGCACAAGGTCGAGGAAAAGCTCGGCACCGAGAAGTTCAACCAGACCTCCACGGCCAAGATCCGCGAGCTTTGCAACGAGTTCGCTGTCGAGAACATCGAGCTCCAGAAGGCCGGCTTCCGTCGCTTGGGCGTGCTTGGCGACTGGGACAACCCGTATCTGACGCTCTATCACCAGCACGACGCCGCCGACATCGAGGTCTTCAAGGCCATGTTCGATAAGGGCATGATCTATCGCGGTCACAAGCCGGTTCACTGGTGCAAGCACTGCCACACCGCGCTGGCCGAGGCCGAGATCGAGTACTCCGACGAGACGAGCCCGTCCATTTTCGTGCGCTTCGAGATGACTTCCAAGCCCGCCGGCCTCGAGAACTTCGACGGCCCGGTTGACTTTATCATCTGGACGACCACGCCGTGGACCATCCCCTCCGACCAGGCAGTTTCCCTCAAGCCCGGCGCCGCCTACGTCGCCGTTGAGCACGACGGCCGCGCCGAGGTCATGCTCGAGGACCTGGCTCCCAAGTGCTGCGAGGAGTTTGGCTGGGAGTACACTCCGGTTATGGTCGACGGCAAGCCCTATGTGGTTCCCGCCGAGACCTTCCACCACATCCACTACAAGCAGCCGATCTTTGACGGTGTCGAGGGCGTGGCGCTGCTGGCCGATTACGTCGGTGTCGATGACGGTACCGGTATTGTCCACAACTCGCCCGGCCACGGCGTCGACGACTACTTTGCCTGCCTCAAGGAGGGCATCACCGACATCTGCATGCCGGTCGATGACGACGGCAAGTTCTACACCGGCGAGGAGTTTGGCACCGGTGGCCCCTTCAGCGGTATGGACACCGATGAGGCCAACCCGCACATCATCGAGTTCCTGCGCGAGCGCGGTACCCTAGTCCTCGAGAAGAAGATCACGCACAGCTATCCGCACTGCTGGCGTTGCAAGCACCCGGTGCTCTTCCGTGCTACCGACCAGTGGTTTGTCTCGATGGACAAGACCGGTTTGCGCGAGCAGGCTGGCAAAGAGGTCCGCGAGAACGTCAAGTGGTATCCGGCCCACGCGGCCAACCGCATCGGCGCCATGGTCGAGCAGCGTCCCGACTGGTGCATCAGCCGTCAGCGCAACTGGGGCGTGCCTATCCCCAGCTACACTTGCGCCGACTGCGGCGAGAAGATCATGAACGACGCTACGCTCGACGCCGTCATCAAGCTCTTCCACGAGAAGGGCTCCGACGCTTGGTTCACCGACGCTCCCGAGAGCTACCTGGGCGAGGCCTGCGTCTGCCCCAAGTGCGGCGGCCATCACCTCAAGGCCGATAAGGACATTCTCGACGTGTGGTGGGATTCCGGCGTCTCCTGGAAGGCCGTCTGCGAGTATCGCCCTGAGCTTGAGTACCCGGCGGATGTGTACCTCGAGGGCTCCGACCAGCATCGTGGTTGGTTCCAGAGCTCGCTGCTCACCTCGGTGGGTGCCAACGGCCACGCCCCGTACAAGGCAGTCGTCTCGCAGGGCTTCACCCTCGACGGCCAGGGCCGCAAGATGTCCAAGTCGCTCGGCAACGTCATCGACCCCAACAAGGTCTGCGACGAGATGGGCGCCGACATCATCCGTCTGTGGGTTGCGTCCGTCGATACCAGCTCCGACGTTTCCATCGACCATGAGATCCTTGCCCGTACGTCCGATGCCTACCGTCGTTTCCGCAACACGCTGCGCTTCCTGCTCTCCGAGCTTGAGGGTCAGTTTGAACCCGAGACCGACGGCGTCGCCTTTGCTGACTTACTGCCGCTCGACAAGCTCATGGTTGCCCGTCTGACCCAGGTCCAGGCCGAGGTCGACGACGCCTACGCCAGCTATGAGTTCCCGCGCGCCTACCGTGCGCTCTACGACTTCGTGGTGACCGAGCTTTCCAACGTGTACCTTGACGCCCTGAAGGACCGTCTGTACTGCGACAAGCCCGGCTCGCTCGAGCGCCGCAGCGCGCAGACCGTGCTGGCCGAGCTCTTCTCGATGCTCATGCGCGATCTGCAGCCGATCCTGTCCTACACGGTCGATGAGGCCATGGCCTATGCGCCCGCCGGCTGCGTCGATCACCAGAAGTACGCCGCGCTGCTCGATTGGTACAAGTCGCCCATCACGGTCGACGAGGCCAATGAGTTTGAGGGTGTGCTCGAGGCTTCGCTCGAACTCCGTAGCGCCGTGACCAAGTCCCTTGAGGATGCCCGCTCTGCCGGCACCTTCACCAAGAGCCAGCAGGTCCGCGTCAAGGCGGTCGTTCCCGCCGAGATGTACGCGCTGCTGACCGGCGACAAGGCTGTCGACCTGGCCGAGTTCTACATCGTCTCCGATGTTGAGCTGACCCAGGGCGAGGAGCTCTCCGTTGCTATCGAGGCTGCCGAGGGCGAGTGCTGCGACCGTTGCTGGAACTACCGCACCACCGTCGGCGAGTACAACGGCCACGCGCATATCTGTAAACGCTGCGCGGAGGCGCTGTAGTTACGCGGTTTTACCAAACCGCGTAACGGCTCGACGCTGCAAACCCGCCAGAGCGGCAATCTGCCTTTCAGCTTCGGCGGCATGACCATAAGGTCTATGCCGCCTTGCTTCAAGGCACCTTGCTCGCTCTGGCGGGTTTTCGCTGTCGGTAACGAATCATCGGCTATTTCGTTGCTGGTCAATATAAGATATTGATTTGCGTTAAACGTAATTCGATGTTCTTGAGGGTAGGGGATTGATTTGGGTCGTGCTGGGGATATGACGCCGCCTTTGCGTTGGCGGTTGGGTGTTGCTGGTGGGGTAGCGCTCGTTGTGCTGCTTGTTGACCAGCTGACCAAGCTTGCGGTTCGTGCCGTGGGCGAAGCTTTGCATGTGACTGTCATCCCCGGTGTCATCGACTTTACGTTTGTCCGGAATATCGGTGCTGCCTTTAGTATGGGCGAGGGGCATGGCATCGCGTTTGCCGTGCTGGCGTTGGCGGTCATTCTCGCTATTGCCGTGTACCTCGTTCGTGCACCCCAGCTCGCCCATCTTGAAGTCGTGGGCATGGCGATGGTTGCGGGCGGCGCCATTGGCAACGCAATCGACCGTCTGACTTTTGGCTTTGTGACCGATTTTATTGCCGCCACGTTCATCGACTTTCCTGTCTTTAACGTGGCCGATATCGGCATCACCGTAGGCGTCGTGCTTGCCCTTATCGGTTACATGTTCTTGAGTCCCGCCGCTCGCGAGGTCGATGCGACCGCTGAGCTCAACGCCCGTGACGAGGCCCGCGCCAAACGCAAAGCCAAGCAGCGTGGGGAGCGTGCCCGCAAGATTCGCGAAAGGAATGAGCGTTAATGGCCGACATCCATATTCTTGTTGCCGACGATTGCGCTGGCCAGCGTCTCGATGCCTATCTGGGCGCCAATGACGGCTGCCCCACGCGTTCTGCCTGCGCGCATCTGATCGAGGGCGGCGCCGTTGCCGTTAACGGCGAGACCTGCCTGTCAAAAAAGTATGCCGTGCGCTCCGGCGACCGCATTTCGGTCGATCTGCCCGAGCCACACGACCCGACCGACGTGATTCCCGAGGCCATTCCTCTCGATATCCGCTACGAAGACGACTACCTTATCGTGCTCTCCAAGCAGCGCGGCCTGGTGTGCCATCCCGCCCACGGCCACGAGAGCGGCACGCTTGCGAACGCCTTGGTCTACCACTGCGGTATCGATCATCTTGGTACCGTGCAGGGTGAGGACCGCCCCGGCATCGTGCATCGCCTGGATCGCGATACCTCGGGTCTCATGCTTGCGGCAAAGGACGACGACACGCAGCGCGCACTTCAAAATCTCATTCGCACGCGTACGCTCGACCGCCGCTATATCACGCTTGTCCACGGGCACATCGCCATGGACGAGGGCACCATCAATACCGGTATCGCCCGTTCTACGCGCGACCGCGTCAAGATGGCGGTTTCTGACGACCCCTTTGCCCGTCAGGCCATTACGACCTTTAAAGTCCTCGAGCGCTTCGATTCCACGCGCTTTGACGATGGTTATACGCTCGTTGAGTGCCATCTGTTTACCGGTCGCACGCACCAGATTCGCGTGCATATGCGTCATATCAACCACGCCTGCGTGGGCGATCCACTCTACGGCAAGTGCGATGCGCGCGCCGACCAGGGCCTGACCAGGCAGTTCCTTCATTCCTGGCGCGTGGCGTTCGACCATCCCGTGACGGGGGAGCGCATTGAGTGCCGCGACGAGCTGCCGTGGGATCTCGCTGCGGTTCTCGACGATCTGGCTCCGCGCTCGCTCTGTCGCACGGCCGTTGGAGATGAAATCGTTCCGCAGCTCGGTCTTCTCGAAGCCTAGCCAGTATTAGGTGGTTTCTTGAACTCGGTAAGCCTGCGGTAAGATATACGATTGTTTACGTTACGCGTTCTCGGGAGCCTGCATGCTCGCCTTTTTACAAACCAACACACCCATCGTGGTCTTCAACCAGATTGTCGTCACGCTGCTCACGGTCTGCTTTCTGTACCAGGTGGTCTTCTTTGTCATTGGCGCTCTTCGTGGCGAGGTCGCGCCCCCTAAGGCCAAAAAGCTCCATCGTTATGCCTTCTTTATCGCGGCGCATAACGAGGAGGCCGTGATCGCCAACCTTGTTCGCTCCATCAAGGATCAGGATTATCCGTCCGAGCTTATCGAGGTCTTCGTGGTCGCCGATGCCTGCACCGACAACACGGCGCAGCTCGCGCGCGAGGCGGGTGCCATCGTTTATGAGCGCAACGACCTGGCCCGCAAGGGCAAGAGCTGGGTCATGGACTTTGGCTTCGACCGCATTCTCAACGAGTATCCCGACACGTTTGAGGGCTACTTTATCTTCGATGCCGATAACGTTATCTCCCGCGATTACGTTTCCAAGATGAATGATGCCTTTGACCAGGGCTTCCATGTGGTCACGAGCTATCGCAATTCCAAGAACTTCGGCAGCTCGTGGATCTCGGCTGCTAATGCCACGTGGTATCTACGCGAGGCGCGCTTCCTCAACAACGCGCGTAATATCTGCAAGACGTCCTGCGCTGTTTCGGGTTCGGGTTACCTTATCTCGTCAAGCGTTATCGAGGGCATGCACGGTTGGCAGTTCCACACGCTGACCGAGGACATTCAGTTCACTACGTTCTGCGCTATTCACGGTATTCGCATTGGCTATGCGCCGGCGGAGTTCTTTGACGAGCAACCCGTGACGTTCAAGGCATCCTGGAAGCAGCGTATGCGCTGGACCAAGGGCTTTTACCAGGTGTTCTTTACCTACGGTAAGCACCTGGTCAAGTCGACCTTCCGCTACCATCGCTTTGCCGCCTACGACATGTTCATGACGATCGCCCCGGGTATGCTGCTGTCGCTCATCTCGATGCTCGCCAATGCGACGTTCCTGATCGTGGGTGGACTCTCGCACGGCTTTTTGGCTACCGAAGTCGAGATGCAGGCCTGTGCCGCGTCGCTCATTATGACCTTCGCCATGATGTATCAGACTTTTTTCATCCTGGCGCTGCTCACGACTATCTTTGAGTACAAGCATATTCACTGCGCGCAAAAGTGGCGTCTGGTGACTAACCTGTTTACCTTCCCGATCTTTATGTTC
Source organism: uncultured Collinsella sp. (assembly GCA_902470905.1). Lineage (GTDB taxonomy): Bacteria > Actinomycetota > Coriobacteriia > Coriobacteriales > Coriobacteriaceae > Collinsella. Next base: position 6,332 of record CABRIC010000049.1, read on the forward strand.
AGCTATATCCCCATCACGGTGGCCGCGCTGTTCCTGAAGGTCGACTGGGTTCCTACCCAGCATGCCGTAAACGTTACCCTTGATGAGGTCATGCAAGGCGCCAAATAACCACCACCAAAACCACCGCAAAGGGGACAGGCACCTTTGTGGTGGTTTTTGCTTTTGCGATGCAGCTCGAGGAGGAGTCCGATGGCCTATATCCCGTTTTGGATTTGCATCTTTGCCGGCGTGGCAATTGATGCCCGAGAGCGACGGTTTCCCAATGGGCTTGCCGGCGCATGTGCCGTGGCGGCGTTGGCGGGCGTTTGGCTCGACAAAGGCGTTAACACGGCGCTTGACCATGCCGGTCTTGCGGTCATCGTCTATCTTGCTCTCGTGCTGACTGAGTCCCTCTGGCGTCGTCTTCGCCAAATCCCGGGCATCGGCATGGGGGATGCCAAGGCGCTCTTCGCGCTTTGCACGCTCGACCCTATGGGTGGCATCGTGGCATTTGCCGTCGCACTCCTGGCCCTGGCCCTCTCCTGCCTCTTCACAAAATCGCGCTCCCTGCCATTGCTCCCGTTTTTGGTGCCGATTTTTGCCATAATCGAGGTCGTGGGCTGCACTTTGTAACCGATTGCGCATCCTTCTTAAGGAGCATGCCATGGCAATTAATCAAGAAACGGCCGTCATTAAGGCGCGCATGGACCGTATTCCCTCGGCGTTGTCGCCCGAACTTGTCGAGCGCATTGCCGCCGATCTTGCTTCGGGCTATGTCAACCCGTATCGTTGCAACGACGATCAGGTCATTCGTCGTATTGATCGCGACGCCGACAAAGGTACGCTTATGCGTCCGGCGTTTATGCGCGATACCGAAAAGATACTTCATCTTCCTGCGTACACCCGTTATGCAGGTAAAACGCAGGTCTTTAGCTTCCGTAGCAATGACGATCTGTCACGCCGCGGTTTGCACGTGCAGCTTGTCTCGCGCATTGCGCGCGATATCGGTCGCGCCCTGGGGCTCAATTGCGATCTGATCGAGGCGATTGGCCTTGGCCACGACTTGGGCCACACACCTTTCGGCCATGCCGGCGAGCGCTTCCTCAACGATATCTATCATGAGCGTACGGGGCGTTATTTTTTCCATAACGTGCAGTCGGTCCGCGTGGTCGACGCGCTGTACGGCCGCAACGTGTCGCTCCAGACGCTCGACGGCGTGCTATGCCATAACGGCGAGTACGAGCAGCGTGTGTTTGAGCTCTCGGACATGGGCTCCTTTAACCAGTTTGACCAGACGGTTGAGGATTGCATTGCCACGGGCTATAGCGCAATTGGGCATCTGCGTCCCATGACGCTCGAGGGCTGCGTTGTTCGCATCTCGGATATTCTTGCCTACGTCGGTCGTGACCGTCAGGATGCGATCGCGGCGGGCCTGCTGTCACCCGACGCTTTTGATGATGGCCGGGGCGGTGCCTACAACAGTTGGATCCTTACGCACGCTTCCATCGATATCGTGGAGCATAGCTATGGTAAGCCGCGCATCGAGATGAGCGAGGACCTGTTTGAGGAAATTCGCCGAGCCAAGCGCGAGAACTACGAGAAGATCTATAGCAAGGGCGGTATCGAAGGCGATTCCGAGGCGGAGCTGCGCGAGGCGTTCGTAAAGCTCTACGACCGTTGCCTGCGGGATCTAAACAGTGGCGACGAGTCCTCTTACATCTTTAAGCACCATATTTCGCGCATCGAGCAGCAGCTTTCCTACTACGATCGAGCCTATGCCTGGCAGGACGACAAAGATCAAGCGGTGGTGGATTACATCGCGAGCATGACGGATGGCTATTTCTGCGAGCTCACGAGCAAGTTGTTCCCGGGATTGAAGTTTCCGCACCGTACCTATATTAACGAACGGTAGTTCGTATATATTCGGTATACTGTTGACGAACAAAGCTTTTGATTGATGCATGGGATGGCTATGGACGACCTTTTTTCTGTCTCGACGCGCGAGCGTTCCTTTAAAAATGCGCCGCTCGCGGTGCGCATGCGTCCCAATTCGCTCGACGAGTACGTGGGTCAGCAAAAGGCCGTCGGTAAGGGCTCGTGGCTGCGTGCCGCGATCGAGCACGACGTGCTTTCGAGCGTGATTCTGTACGGGCCTGCCGGTACGGGCAAGACGACGCTGGCCCACATTATCGCCAACCATACCAAGAGCGAGTTTGTCGAGGTCAGCGCCGTCACGGGTACCGTGAAGGACCTGCGTCGCGTGATTGATGAGGCCAAGACGCGCCTGAATACGTACGACCGCCGCACCATTCTATTCATCGATGAGATTCACCGCTTCTCTAAGTCGCAGCAGGATGCCCTGCTGCATGCAGTTGAGAACCGTACCGTCATTATGATTGGCGCTACGACGGAGAACCCGTACTTCGAGGTCAACTCGGCACTGCTCTCACGTGGTCGCGTCGTGGAGCTTGAGCATCTGAAGGATGAGGATATCGCCACGCTTATTGAACGTGCGCTTGAGGCGCCGCAGGGCTTGAACGGTAAGTTCTCGGCCGATGAGGATACGGTCAAGACCATCTGCACGCTGGCAGCGGGTGACGCTCGCTCGGCGCTCACGACGCTCGAGCTTGCGAGCGAGATTGCCGTCACGCGTCCTGATACCGAGGGAACGCCAGCGCCCGCGGCGGGGGAGCGCTATCCCATCACCGTGGATGACGTGAAGATTGCCAACCCGCGTCGCGGCTTTACGTATGACAAAAACGGCGACATGCACTACGACATCATCAGTGCGTTCATCAAGTCCATGCGCGGCAGCGACCCCGATGCCACGATCTATTGGCTCGCGCGCATGATCGATGCTGGGGAGGATCCTAAGTTTATCGCTCGCCGTATTATGATTCACGCTTCTGAGGATGTTGGCAACGCCGACCCGCAGGCGCTTTTGGTGGCGCATGCCGCGTTTAAGTCTGCCGAGGTCATTGGCTATCCCGAGTGCCGCATTAACCTTGCTCAGGCTGCACTCTATGTGTGCTTGGCGCCAAAATCCAACGCGTGTGAGGCTTCGATCGATGCGGCGCTGGCCGATATCCATTCTAGTGGGCTTCGCGAGGTGCCGAGTTATCTGCGCGATCGCCATCGCCCGGGCAGCGATGAATACGGTGTGTATAAGTATCCACATGATTATCCCGAAGGCTGGGTCGATCAGCGCTATTTGCCCGAAGGCTTGGAACGCGGTGCATTTTGGCAGCCTGCCGGCCGCGGTTGGGAAGAATGGCGCGTAGAGCAAAGTGAACGCGACCGCAGCGGGAATGCACCGAAGTAGCTGCTGATAATTTTGTCCCACGTTGCTGCTAATGGCATGTTCGGTCCCCTTTGGGGTACCATGGAAAACGTCTGTATATCGATTCCTTTGGGAGGCTTGTATGAGTCCCATTCAAATCGCCTTGCTGCTGCTCGCCGTTGCCGGCGTGTGGGCTTTCATTGAGCTCGCGCTTACCCTGCGCAAGACCCGCACCGTTGTCGACTCGCTCGATAAGACCGTTAACGACCTCAACAACACCATCGCCGAGGCTCAGCCTGTGGTGGCAAAGCTCGATGGCGCTGTCGATGAGCTTACGCCGGCGCTTGCCCAGATGGAGCCGCTGCTTAAGTCGAGCAAGACGGCAGTTGATGCCCTTACCTCCAATCTCGTAGAGGTCGAAGCCGTGGTTCGCGACATTTCTGAGGTCACCGGTAGCATGGCCGAGGCCAGCAATGCTGTGTCGAGCGTGACCGACTCTGCCGCCGGTGCTGTGCAGAAGCTCTTCAATAAGGTGAAGGCTCCTGCAGCCGACGCCGATCGCAAGCTCGCCGCTGCCGCTGCGGAGGCCGAGCAGCCTACCGAGCGCGTCCTAATTGGCGAGGACGAGGCCGCCGCGGGCGACGATGATGGTCAGAAGTCTGTATCCAAGCCGGCTCAGTATTACACCTATACGCCCGCCGAGACCTCTGAGGAGTCCTGCGATGAGTAGCGAAGCAACCTGCCCTATCACGCTGACCGTTGCCGGTGACCCGCGTCTCGCTCGCCTTGTGCGCATGACGGCAGCCAACGTTGGTGCCCTGTGTTCCATGTCTGTCGATCGCATCGAGGACATCCGCATGGCTGCCGAGGAAGCCTTTATCTTTGGCTGCACGGCTGTTGATTCCGACGACATCTCAATCAAATTCGATGTCGATGAATCTCACGTTGGCATGACCTTTACCTTTGGCGATCAGGCCACCGTCGACGAGGATGACCAGGCTGCTGTTTATGCCGAGCTTATTTTGGCGAGCGTGTGCGACTCCTACGAAAAGACTGCGGCGCCCCTGACGCTTTCCCTCGACCTCAAGGCGGATATTTAAAATGACCGAACGTTCCCGGAGCGGCAAGACCGCTTGGGACAAGGAGAAAACCCGCGAGCTGTTTCGTCGCTACAAGGAGACCGGTGATCCGGACGCCCGCGAACAGCTCGTCATGTCCCATATGAACCTGGTAAGGTTTCTTGCCAACAAATTTAAGAATCGCGGCGAGCCGCTCGACGACCTCATGCAGGTCGGCTATCTGGGTTTGCTCAAGGCTATCGACCGCTTTGACCCCGAGCGCGGACTCGAGTTCACGACGTTTGCGACACCCACTATCCTGGGCGAGATCAAACGCCATTTCCGCGACAAGGGCTGGAGCGTGCGCGTACCGCGTCGTCTGCAGGAGCTCTCGGCCAAGGTCAACCAGGCTACTGACAAACTTACCAACGAGCTGCAGCGTTCGCCCAAGGTTGAGGAGATCGCTGAGTATCTAGATGTGACGGTCGATGAGGTCCTCGAGGCTATGGAATCGTCTTCGGCCTATACCTCGGTGCCCATCGAGGCTCCTGGTGCGTCCGATTCCGACGATGCGCCCTCGATTCTCGACCGTTACGCCGACGATGACAACGAGCTCGACTTTACCGATGACCGCCTGGTGATCGAGGAAGCCATCCGCGATTTCTCGCCGCGCGAGCGCGAGGTGATCGAGCTGCGCTTTGTGAAGGGCATGACCCAGATCGAGATCGCCAAGAAGCTGGGTATTTCTCAGGTGCAGGTTTCGCGTCTGCTGCGCCGCACGCTTAAGAAGATTCAGGACAAGATCGACCCCGACGGAGTGATGATTCGTTCATGAGTGAACACCCCCAACAAACCGATTGCGTGCTGCGCGACACCCGCATTCTGACGCTTCGCATTTGGGCTGTTGTCGGCTGCATTGTCATCGCCGTTGTCATCTTTAACCTTATGGGCATCCTGGCGCCGGTTATCGAGTTTCTCGCTGTCGGCTCCATCATTGCTTTTGTGATGTCCCCGATCACCAATTGGCTCGAGCACCATGGCGTGAATCGCGGCATCGGTTCGCTTATCGCGCTTATTGTTGTTGTTGCCGTGCTCGTCGGTGTCGTTTGCATCTTGTCGCCGATTCTCTTTGGTCAGATCATGGAAGTCCTGAGCCGCCTGCCCGAGCAGCTTCGTGTTGCGGGTGGCGATCTCAATGAGATGATCTCGCATGCCAAGACGCTCAATAACACGCCGCTCAAGGAGTATTTGGACGATAATCTTTCGTCGCTGGTTACCGTGGCATCGAAGTATGTGTCTCAGATTGCTGCCGAGCTTGGCCGCGGTGTGTTCCCGCTCATCACCAATACGGCCTCGCAGTTGTTCGTGATCTTCCTTGGCCTGGTGCTTGCCTACTGGATGGCCTGCGACTACCCTCGCATGCATCACGAGATTTGCACCATCATCGGTCAGGAGAAGGAGACCTCGTACCGCTTTATGGTCGCCATCCTTTCTCGCTCTGTCGGCGGCTACATGCGCGGTATGGTCGTGACGTCCATCTGCGGTGGTTTCCTCGCCTTTATCGGCTTCCTGATTATCGGCCATCCGTATGCGGCGCTCATGGCTATCTTCACTGGCATCATGCACTTGGTTCCGGTCGTCGGTCCCTGGGTGAGCGCGGCAATCGCCACGGTACTCGGCTTTATGTTCAGCCCCATGTTGGCGTTATGGACGCTCATCGTGACGATGGTCGCGCAAAACGTCACCGACAATGTGATTTCGCCTAAGGTCATGCAGAGCTCAGTGCAGGTGCATCCCATTATGAGCCTTACGGCTCTCGTTATTGGTTCGGCACTCATGGGGCCCATCGGCATGATTATTGCCATCCCGCTTTGTGCGGCCCTCAAGGGCATCTTCGTGTACTACTTCGAGAATGAGACCGGCCGTCAGCTTGTGGCCTATGACGGAGCCGTGTTTAAGGGCACGCCGTACCGCGATGCCGATGGCAATCCGGTCGCCGCCTACGACGCGCTCGGCGACGACACCTTCATCTATGAGTCCGAGCTCATCGGTAACGAGACTGCGCCCGAGGCCAAGGCCATGCCCAAGCCCGAGCTCGATAATCCCTGGATTAAGCTCTCGGGCCTGCAACCCGATGCCACGGGCTTCTTCAAGAACCCCTTCGCTAAGGATGACGATTCCAACAGGGATGACGACACCAAAACCGGCATCGACGGCTCCATGGACGATGACGACAACTAGCGGGGTAATTCAGGTTAACATTCATACGTGCTAACATGCAATTTCGCTGGAGGGTCGCTGTTTGGCGACCCTCTTTTTTGCATAGGCGCGGTGGGATGGTAATATCGTTACGTTTGAACTGTTTCGATGTGAAACCGAGGAGATTCCCTCTATGAGTGCTGACTACCCGTCAATGACTACGGCCGAGATCCGCTCCAAGTTCCTCAACTTCTTTGAGGAGCGCGGTCTTAAGCTCTATCCTTCTTCGTCCCTCGTCCCCGACGATCCTTCGCTGCTGCTTGCCAACGCCGGCATGAACCAGTTTAAGGAGTACTACCAGGGCAAGAAGACCATGAAGGAGATCGGCGCTATCTCCTGCCAGAAGTGCGTCCGCACCAACGACATCGATTGCATCGGCGAGGACGGCCGTCACCTGTCGTTCTTCGAGATGCTCGGCGACTTCTCTTTTGGCGGCGTCTCCAAGCAGCAGGCCTGCGCTTGGGCCTTTGAGCTTATTACCAAGGAGTTCAAGCTGCCGCTCGACCGCCTGTACTTCACCGTCTTTACCGAGGACGACGAGACCCACGATGTGTGGCGCTCCCTGGGCGTTGCCGAGGACCACATCTCCCGCCTGGGCGAGGATGACAACTTCTGGTCCGCTGGCCCCACCGGCCCCTGCGGTCCGTGCTCCGAGATTTACTTTGACATGGGCGAGGAGGTCGGCTGCGGCAGCCCCGACTGCAAGCCTGGCTGCGACTGCGACCGCTTCCTGGAGTTCTGGAACCTCGTCTTTACCCAGTACGACCGCCAGGAGGACGGCTCCATGCCGGAGCTGCCGCACCGTAACCTCGATACGGGCATGGGCCTTGAGCGCATGGCCGCCATCATGCAGCACAAGACCGCCAACTACGACGGCGATCTGATGCAGCATCTCATCAAGCTGGGCGAGAAGATTAGCGGCAAGACCTATGACGCCGACGATTACTCCGGTGCTAGCCGTTCTCTGCGCATCATCGCCGACCACTCCCGTGCCGTTGACTTTATGATCTCTGACGGCATCCTCCCCGGTAACGAGGGACGCGAGTACGTCCTTCGCCGCCTGCTCCGCCGCGCCGTGTTCCACGGTCGCCTGTTGGGCATCGAGGGCGCCTTCCTGACCAAGTTCATCGACGAGGTTAACGCTCAGATGGGCGAGGCTTATCCCGAGCTGCTCAAGAACGTCGCGCTCGTCAAGGGTATCGTCGCCTCCGAGGAGGAGCGCTTCTCCACGACGCTCGACAACGGCCGCGTCTACCTGGACGAGGCCCTGGCCGCGCTTGCCGAGGGCGCTGTGCTTCCGGGCGATGTTGCCTTTAAGCTTCACGACACCTTTGGTTTCCCCATCGACCTGACTGTCGAGATCGCCGGCACCGCTGGGCACGACGTTGACATGGATGGCTTTACCGCTTGCATGGAGGACCAGAAGGCCCGCGCTCGCGCCAACGCCAAGGGCGACGCCTGGGGCAGCTTCAATGACGTGTGGGTTGAGCTTTCCGACAAGGTCGCCGCGACTGAGTTCGACGGTTATGACAACGATGTGATCGAGGACGCCAAGGTTGTCGCCATCGTGCGCAACGGCGAGTCCGTCGAGTCCGCTGCCGCGGGCGAGGACGTCGAGGTCGTGCTCGACCGCACCCCGTTCTATGCCGAGATGGGTGGCCAGCAGGGCGATGCCGGCGAGCTTTCCGCCGAGGGCGTTTCGCTGACCGTTGCCGACACCAAGAACCACAACGGCCTGTATGCTCACGTCGCCCACGTTGCCGAGGGCACGCTGGCCGTCGGTGCTACCGTGACCGCCGCGCTCGACGCCGAGCGCCGTGGCTTCCTGCGCCGCAACCACACCGCCACGCACCTGCTCGACGCCGCCCTTAAGCAGGTCCTGGGCGAGCACGTCTCCCAGGCCGGCTCGCTGGTGACGCCCGAGCACCTGCGCTTTGACTTTACGCACTTCGAGGCCCTGTCCTCCGAGCAGCTCAAGGCTGTCGAGGACCTGGTCAACCAGCAGATCTTCGCTTCCAAGCCGGTCGTGACCCGTGTCATGGGCATCGACGAGGCTAAGGCTGCCGGCGCTGTCGCTCTGTTTGGAGAGAAGTACGGCGATGTCGTCCGCGTCGTCTCCGTGGGCGCCGAGAACCAGCCGTTCTCCCGCGAGCTCTGTGGTGGCACCCATGCCGCCAATACCGCCGAGATTGGCCTGTTCA
>CABRIC010000050.1 GCA_902470905.1 uncultured Collinsella sp.
CTACACAAGGAGTATCGTCGGCAGCGTCAGATGTGTATAAGAGACAGCTTTTGCGTTGAACTTCTATATTAAAAAGAAGCCCGGTTTACTACGACAAAATGGCTCCGGCTGACCACGGCGAGTAATCTACGAAATTGGCAACGCCTCTACCTGCGGTTTTAATATCACGAAAATGACCGTGGTTGAGATCATTCAATTCGTCGTAGTAAACCGAAGTACTTTTGGTTGGCTACAAATAGTATCGGTATAGATGTTTTTAAATATCGCGATAATTTGGGTGGTAAAACGATTTTCTAGGACAACCGTTCGCCGATGGTAAACGGATGTTGTTTATACAGCCTGTGTACAACAGATATACTTTTATCCTGTGCGTAAAGCCCATGGCCCGCAGGCCGTGATTCTATTGAACTGGACCGTATTATGAGATTGATTCACAACAGTCGTCTGCCGCAGTTTCGTACTCCGTTTGGCGCTGTGACCACTGGAACTTCTGTTTCGCTCTCGGTGATTTTGGAGGATGCCGACCCTAACCAGGCAACGCTTACCCTGCGTACCTGGGTCGATGAAATCGGTGAGTCTCTGTATCCCATGACGCACGAGGGCGACGGCATATTTACTGCAGAGCTTGAGTGCACCGAGCCCTGTCTTATCTGGTACAGCTTTATCTGCAACATCGAGGGCCAGCCCGAGGTCCGCTTAGGCGCACCACAGGGTCGCACCGGTGGCGAGGGCGTAACTTACAACTACGCCGAGGTCCCGTCGTTCCAGATTACCGTCTACAAGCACCGCGAGAACCGTCCCACCTGGTACGAGCGCGGTATGGTCTACCAGATCTTCCCCGATCGCTACGCTCGCGACGAAAACTGGCGCGAGCGCACGCAGGCCGAAGTCGAAAAACCGCGCAACGGAATCCAGCGCCGCATGGTCGAGGACTGGAACGAGCCACCCGTGTACGAGCGTGCCGAAGACGGCTCCATCAAGACCTGGGATTTTTACGGCGGCTCGCTCAAGGGTATCCAAAATGACCTGCCCCGCATTGCCGAGCTAGGCTTTACGGCCATCTACCTCAACCCCATCTTTGAGGCCGCGAGCAACCACCGCTACGACACGGCCGATTACACCAAGATCGACCCGATCCTGGGCACCGAGCAGGACTTTACGGAGCTGTGCGAGGCAGCCGAGAAGCTCGGCATTTCCATCATCCTGGATGGCGTCTTCAACCATACGGGCGATGACTCGATCTACTTTAACCGCTACGGCAACTATCCCGGTGTCGGTGCGTGGCAGAGCGAGGACTCGCCGTGGCGCGATGCGTTTTACTTCCATGAGGACGGTTCGTATGACTGCTGGTGGGGCGTGGGCAACATGCCCGCCATCAACGAGAATTCCGAGCTGGTGCGCGAGAAGCTCCTGGGCAAGGACGGCGTGATTCGCAAATGGCTGCGCGCCGGTGCCCACGGCTGGCGATTGGACGTGGCCGACGAGCTTTCCGACGACTTCCTGGCCGAAATCAAAAAGGCCGTGCTCGCCGAGAAGCCCGACGCACTGCTGCTCGGCGAAGTCTGGGAGGACGCTTCCAACAAGATCAGCTATGGTCACCTGCGTCGCTATCTGCAGGGCTCGGAGCTCGACTCCGCCATGGACTACCCCTTCCGCGACATGGTCATCGGCTTTTTGATGGGCTACAAGAACGCATATCAGGCTGCCGAGGACATCGAGACCCTGCGCGAGAACTACCCGCGCGAGGCACTGGCCTGCGCACTCAATCTGCTTTCGAGCCACGACCGTCCTCGCATCATCTCAGTACTCGGCGGTGGCCCCGACGAGTCACAGCTGCCCGAGAGCGAGCGCAGCAAATGGCGCCTGGACGATAACTCGATGGGCCTGGCCAAGAGCCGTTTTTGGTTGGCGACGCTCATGCAGATGACCTTCCCGGGCGTACCCTCAATCTATTACGGCGATGAGTACGGCTTGGAGGGCCTCACCGATCCGGGCAACCGCCGTACCCTGCCGACCAAGGACCAACTCCACGACTTCGACACGCTGGCCATCGTTAAGAACGCGTCTGCCGTGCGCCGCGCGCTGCCCTTTATGGTCGATGGCGAGATCAAGGCCTTTGCGCTCAACGACGAAGTCTTGGCTTACACCCGCACGGGCAAAGACGGCGAGGCCGCGACGGTTATCATCAACCGCAGTCTGCGCAATTCGCACTGCGTGACGATCCCAGCGCTCGGCGAATGTGCAAGCGACGTTATCAGCGGCCACGAGTGCGAGATCCACAACGGTACCGTCACGCTCGACCTGTACCCGTTGGGCTCTTCGATCATCTATCACCATTCCGAGAAGCGCCTGCAGGAGCCGCTCGATCACGGCGCGGGCGTCGTGTGCCACATCACCTCGGTGCCGACCGATGACGGCAAACCCGGCACAATCGGTGCGCCCACGCGTCGCTTTATCGACCATCTGGCCGCCATGGGCATGCGTTACTGGCAGGTCCTGCCCGTCAATCCCACGGACTTCTTCCGCTCCCCCTACGCCGGTCCTTCGGCCTTTGCAGGCAATATCGACCTGCTGCCCGAGAGCCACGAGGAGCTGGCTGCCGACTTTGCTGCCTGGAAGGCCCACGGCGGCGAGGATGCCGACCCGCTGTACACGGCATTTAAACATCGCAACGCCGATTGGCTCGAGAAGTACTGCGTCTACATGGCCGTTAAGAAGTACTTTGAGGGCGAGTCGCGCCACGATTGGCCGGCGGATGTCGCGCGCTACAACGAGCACCTGATCGATGACAAGCGCTTCCACGACGAGGCTGAGCTGCAGGCGTACATGCAGTATCGCTTTGACCTTGCCTGGTGCGAGCTCATGAACTATGCGCACAAGAAGGGCATCGAGGTCATCGGCGATATCCCGATGTATGTCTCGGACGATTCGGCCGATGCGTGGAGCGAGCCCGAGAACTTCTGGCTGTCCGATACCGGCAAGGCGATTGAGATTTCGGGCGCGCCGCCCGACAACTTTGCGCCCGAGGGCCAGGTGTGGGGAAACCCTACCTTCCGCTGGGATCACATGAAGAAGAACGGCTATAGCTGGTGGATGGATCGCCTGCGTCGTGCGTTTTCACTCTACGACCGCGTGCGCCTGGACCACTTCCTGGGCTTTCACAGCTACTTTAGCATCCCCGCCGGCAAGGCCTGTGCCGACGGCCGCTGGCTTGCGGGACCAGGAAAGGACCTGTTCCAGACGGCCTACGACGAGCTGGGTCCGCTCAACTTTATTGCCGAGGATCTGGGCTATCTGACGCCTGGCGTTCGCGCCATGGCATCGACCTGCGGCTTCCCCGGCATGGACGTACTGGAGTTTAGCGACTACGACGTTCGCTGCGGAATTCATCCCACACCGGGCAAGATCCTGTACACCTCGACGCACGACACCTCGACACTTGCCGGCTGGTGCACGCGCTCCTTTGCAGGCGGCGATGAGCCGAGCGGCATTGCATTGGCAAGCGAGCTCATGGGCAACGCCCTGGCAAGCGATGCGCCGCTCGTTATGATGCCGCTGCAGGACATACTGGGGCTGGGCGACGATGCACGTATGAACGTGCCGGGCGTGGCCACGGGCAACTGGACATGGCAGGCGCAAGAGGCCGACATTGCGGCGGCCGAAGAGAAAACTGCGAAGCTCCTGCGCAGCACCCACAGATTCTGGGGCGAAGCGTGATAAAACCCACGATATAGGGTACAGTTACAGCTGTTTGAATTTTTGCGGGCAGAGCGATCTGCCCGCTTTGTGCTGAAAAGGAAGTATTATGGCGCGCTACGATTACAAGTGCACGAGCTGCGGCAACGTGTTTGAGGTTGAGCACCCCATGTCCGAGACGCCCGAGGTCGTATGCCCCAGCTGCGGCGCCCCGGCATCCAAGACGTTCTCGGCCAGCGGCATTAAGTTCGACGGCAGCGGTTTCTACAACACCGACCAACGCAGCGGCGGCTCCAGCACCAGCGCCACCAGCGGCTGCTGCGCCAACTGCCCGCATAGCCACTAGGAACCAAACAGCCCCGCGACCGACATCGATCGCGGGGCTGATTCTTTGCGCTATAGGTGGCTCTATGAGTTGCGGTGAGATAAGGACTGTTTGGTGGGCAGAAGCCGCTATTCAATCCCTATTTCACCGCAACATATTAGTTACTTACGAATCAGGCGGGCGCAGAAGTGGCCGTCGTAGGAGTCGGCGTTTACCGGCACGCTTTGGAAGATGCCTCGATCGTTCTGGCGTACGGATACGAGCTTCTTGGCCTGATCGAACTCGGGAAGTTGCAGAATCTGTGCATCGGAGAGCGGCGACACGCTAAAGCCGGCACCCTCGGGAGAAGCGAGAAACGCTTCCACCACCTGCGTGTTCTCCTCGTCGAAGACAGAACACGTCGCATAGATGAGCTCGCCGCCGGCAACCACGCGCGCAGCGGCCTCTTTGAGCATCGTAAGCTGCAGTTTGGGCAGCTCAACCGTCACATCCTTTTCGGTCAGACGCCACGGAATCTCGGGATGACGACGCATGGTTCCGGTGCCCGAGCACGGCGCATCGATAAAGACCGTGTCGAACTTAACCGGCTCGCCGAGCATGGCATCAAACGATGTGAGCACCTCATCAAGCTCGCAAGCATCGCCCGAGACCGTGCGAACACCCGTAATACCCGCCTTATGCAGGCGCGCGAGATTCTGATCACATTTACGATCATGCAGGTCAAGCGCCGTATGCTGACGTTCATAGCCCACACGCTTGGCCTGGCACATCATCACATAGGTCTTGGTACCGCGACCGGCACCAATCTCAAGGCAGCTTCCAGGGCGCGTGGCAGCCGTGGCGATAAGCTGCGCGTTGAGATCAGACGCCACCGCGGCAGCACGCTCAAACACACCCGAAGCAACGGTAACCTGGGCATCAACCGGGGCATGGCAGCCCGGGAAGACAGGCGCGACGAGCTGCGAGATATACGGATCGGGCTTGTTCGCAAAGGCGTTCTCATGCAGGGCCAGAGGCGCGGGGGCCAGATTGCCAGCAAAGTTGAGCGCACCCTCTGGGGTATCGAACGAGGCCATAATACGAGCGCAAAGCCAACGCGGCAGACCCATCAGGCGCGACAGACGAACCAAGCGTCGCTCAGACTCATCTACATCGGACGCAGTGGCAAAGTTCTCAACGTTGTCCGCGACCTTATGGAGCACGGCATTGCCCAAACCGGCGGCAGACTTAGCGCCGCAGCGCACCAGCTCAACGCCCTGACTCACCGCAACGCGGCCAGGCGTATGCAGATAGAGCATCTCGAAGGCCGAGATACGAAGTGCCATGCGAACACGCGGCGCGACCTTTTTGGGCTTATCGAGAAACTGATCGAGCAGTTCATCCAAAATACCCTGTGTGGCGGCAACACCGAGCGCCAAGCGAGCGGCAAACGCGGAATCGCGTTGATCAATGGCCTTGGCAGAAGCACGGGAAGACAACACGTCGCGTGCATACATACCTCGGCGATCGGCCTCCATCAGCACATCGAGTGCAAGCTTGCGCGCGGGAGACAGCTTGCTCATGACAAAACACCCCAGATAAGATCGGCGCCTTGCAGGCCGGCAGCCCAAGCAGAAGCGGCCATGGCACGCTTGCCATCGGGCTTAACCTCGAGCAGTTCAACCGCACCATCGGAAAGACCAAGGTAAACACGCTTGTTCTTAACGTCAACGGCGCCCTCGTCAAGCGAGACATCGGCCGGTGCAGCATCGAGCACGCGCACGGTCTTGCCGGCAATCACGCATCGGGCAGGCGCGGTATCGGACGAGGCCAGCACATGACGCACGCAATTGAGCGCCCCCATCTGCGGATCAAGACGCATCTCCTGCTTAGAAATCTTGGCGGCATGGGTAACAAGCGACTCATCCTGCTCAGTCCACACGGCGGTGCCATCGGAAAGCGAAGGAAGCGTATCGGCAAGCAATTTACCGCCAAGCTCAGCAAGCTCCATGGTCAGCGCCTCAGCATGCTTACCGGCAACCGACGTGGAAGCCTGAGCACAATAAGCGCCAGTATCCACGCCATGCCCGATGCGCATGATAGAAACGCCAGCAACCTCGTCACCAGCGAGAATCGCACGCTGAATAGGAGCAGCCCCACGCCAACGAGGCAGCAAGGACGCATGAACATTCACAATGCCGAGCGGCGCCATATGCAGCACCTCATCGGGCAAAATGCACCCATAAGCAGCCACGCAGAATATTTCAGCCCGGGCAGCCTGAAGTGCCTCAACAACCTCGGCCGTCATACGATTAGCTTCAACAACCGGCAACCCCAACTCAAGCGCCTTAGCCTTAACAGGAGAAGGCTCAAGTTTCTTACCACGCCCACGAACAGCATCAGGGCGAGTAATAACAAGCGCAATCTCATTCCCAGCCTCAACAAGCGAAACCAGCGAAGGCACAGCAAAATCAGGCGTACCCATAAACACAATACGCATAAAAGTTAGTCTCCTCTCAATTACGAGCCGAGACGGCTACAAAAAAGCGTTCCAGGTCGCAAGCGCACCCAGCCGCAAAAACAGTTCAACAAAGACAAATATACCCAAATACAAAGAAAGAGCCGCATAAAAGCAGCCCTCCCAACAAAGCACCTATCAGCGAAGACGCCCTTCCCTGGCCCGACGGCACCCGGGCGAGACAAGCAGCGTCAACGTAGTCTCCGGAGCGCCCGCCTATATCGTCCCGCGCGCAGTTTCGCAGCGCAGCGAGAATGTTTGAGCACGGGATGATATAGGCGGGCGCCCCGGGGACGGACAAACCTACTCCGTCTCGCCCGGTCGAGCGCCGCGGGCCAGGGCGTCCTGGTACTCCTTGACTGCTTTGATCCTCTGCATGGGCTTCAGTCGCTCGAACATTGTGTTGCCGTGCAGGTGATCGATCTCGTGCTGCAGGCAAACGCAGAACAAATCGCCCGAGGCCTCGTAGCGAATCAGGTTGGCGTTTAAGTCGTACGCCTCGACCACAACATGGTCGGGACGCTCGATCTCGCAGCTAATGCCAGGAATGGAAAGGCAACCCTCGCTAAAGGGCACCAGATGGTCGCTCTGCTCAACAATGACGGGATTGATGAGCACGTACGGGTCGTAGTCGTTTTTGTCGCTGTAGTCGCAGTCGATGGTGACGAGCTGAATGAGCTCGCCGATCTGCGGGGCAGCTAGGCCGCAACCGCCGTTCTCGAACATCATCTTCTTCATTTTCTCGGCAAGCGCCTCGATCGCCGGGGTGATCTCCTCGATGACGGCGCACTCCTGGCGCAGACGAGGGTCAGGCGACAGTACGATTCCGTTGGCTTCCATGGCCATCCTTTCGGGTTGTTACATCAAATCATAGGCGTCGACGTCAACGCTCACGCTCACGCCGCGCACAGAGCCCACCTCTTTGAGACAGGCGTCGATATCATCAGAGACATGGTACCCCACGGGCGACTTCACAAGCAGATGGAAGCGGTAGCGGTCCTTGGCTCTCTCGATTACACACGAAGCCGGGCCCAGCACCTGCGGCACGGCACTCCCCGCCCGCAAAAAGTCGGGCGCGGCAGCATGCCAACGGCGCTTGAGGAGCTTTGCAATGCGCCCGATGTAGTCCTGCGCTTCGTCTCGGTTCGCCGACCACACCAAGATGTTGACCAGGCGAACAAACGGCGGGTACAGCGCGTCGCGTCGCTGATCAAGATCGTGGTCGGTAAAGATCGAACGGTCATGTTCAGCGACGGAGCGAATGACCGGGTCCTCGGGCAGGTAGGTCTGGATGATCACCTCGCCGGGGCGATCGCCGCGACCGGCACGGCCCGCCACCTGTTCCAGCAGGTCGTAGGCGCGCTCCCCTGCGCGAAAGTCGGGCAGCTTGAGGGCGAAGTCGGCATTGACCACGCCCACGAGCGTGACCTCGGGAAAATCGAGACCTTTTGCGATCATTTGGGTTCCCAGCAACACGGCGCAATCCGCCGCATCGAACTGCTCGAGCAGCTTTTTGTGCGCGTCCTTTCCGCGCGTGGAATCGGCATCCATGCGAATAATGGCGACGTCCTCGGGCAGTATCTGATGAAGCGCGTCCTCGATCTGTTGCGTGCCCAGGCCCATTTTTGCCAGGTAACGACTGCCACACTTTGGGCAGCGACTCGTGGGCGCGGGATACGGCTGCACGCGCCAGGACGAACCACAGGTGTGGCACTGCAGCGTATGGGTGCGCTCGTGGTACGTAAGCGCCGTGGAGCAGTGGTTGCAGGTGGGGACGCAACCGCACTCGCGGCACATCAAAAACGGCGCAAAGCCACGGCGGTTATGCAGCAGCACGGCCTTCTCGCGGCGCTCGACCACACGCTCCAAGCCCTCCATCAAGGGTTTTGAGAACATGGAGCGGCTGCCGTGCGAGAACTCGCGGCGCAGGTCGGCAATGCGGACTGTCGGCAGCACGGCGTGTCCCGGGCGCTCGGGCATCTCGACGCGCGTCCAGGTGGCACCGTTATACGTGCCACGGCGGCAGCGGTCGAGGGCCTCGGCGGAAGGCGTGGCCGAGCCCAGCACGAGCGGGCAGCGGTAGCGCCGCGCCATCTCGGCCGCCACTTCGCGCGCATGGTAGCGCGGGCTGGAACCCTGCTTGTAGCTGGTCTCGTGCTCCTCGTCGATGATGATGAGGCCCAAGTCGCTGAGCGGGCAAAAGAGCGCCGAGCGGGCGCCCACGACCACGCGCGCGGCACCGCTGGCGACCATATCCCACTGGTCCAGGCGCTCGCCGGGCGAGAGGCGCGAATGGAACACGGCGACCGTCTCGCCAAAACGCGAGCGGAAGCGGCCGACGGTCTGGGCCGTCAGCGATATCTCGGGCACGAGCACGCAGGCCGAACGGCCGGCCGCCAGCACGCGCTCGATGGCGGAGAGGTACACCTCGGTTTTGCCGGAGCCGGTGACACCGTCGACCACCACCACGTCGCCATGAGCGTCCAGACGGGCGCGCTCAATCTGCGCGAGTGCCTGCTGCTGGCCGTTCGTGAGCGCGACTGGTGCCTTACCGCTTGCCGAGGACAGCGTGGTCTGCTCGCTGCAGCCACGCCAGGCGCGACGCTCCTCCACCACGACGACACCACGTTTTTCGAGCGCCTTGATGGTCGCCGACATGCTGTTGTAGAGCAGGTTGAGATCGCGCGTCGTGACCGGGCCGCACTGGAGCGCCTCGATGAGCTGACGCTGGCGGACCGCGGTCTTGGGCGGCGTGTAGTCGAAACCCTCGGGCGTGAGCATGACCCAGCGATTTTGGATAGGCTTGACGGCGGGACGTTCAACCGTCCACACGCCGTCGTCGCCTTTGACCACGCGCGGGCTTCCACCCGGGGGCAAGAACAGGCGCAGGCACTCGGAAAGCGTCGCGACATACTCGCGGCTCATCCAGCGTGCGATACGGGCAGCCTCTGCGGTAAAGAGCGGTTTGCTGAGGATAGCCTCGATGGGCTTGATGCGTGCGGGGTCGAGGGCGATGTTGCCTTGTAGGTCGCCCAGCTCAGGCGCAATGTCGACAATATAGCCCGCGGCGGCACGGTTACCAAAGTGAACCAGGACCGTTGATCCGATCTGCGCTTCGCTAGCAAGGGGTTGAGGAATGCCATAGGCAAACGGCTCGGACAGCGCACGCGTCGGGATGTCGAGAACCACGCTCGCATAGGCGGCGATGGGCTCAGGTGCGGGCTCGAGCTGCGCCGGGGCGGCGGCAGGAGCCGCGGACTTCGGAGCTTCCTTAGGTTCCGGCGAACCAAACAGCGACAGTTGCTCGGCCACGGCTCCAGCACCTCCTATCCCATACGTCTACAGAAACAAGAGCCCCGCTCGGGTGAACGGGGCTCGGATACATACGTTTGCGCAGCGATTACAGCGCCATCGTGCGGGCGCGGTCGATGCGCGCCAAGCAATCGTCGCGGCCGACGAGTGCCATGGTCTCGCCCAACGGAGGGCTCACCATGTTGCCGCAAACGGCGACGCGCACGGCCTGGAACACCACGCGCTTCTTAAGGTCCATCTGCTCGGGCAACGGCTCAAGCGCAGCGTCGATGTTGGCAGCCGTCCACTCGTCCACGCCCTCGAGCGCGGCCTTGGCGGCATCCAGAATGGC
Source organism: uncultured Collinsella sp. (assembly GCA_902470905.1). Lineage (GTDB taxonomy): Bacteria > Actinomycetota > Coriobacteriia > Coriobacteriales > Coriobacteriaceae > Collinsella. The sequence continues at coordinate 10,162 of CABRIC010000050.1, forward strand.
ACCCATGCCTTCCTTGGCCAGGCCCTTGTTAACGGACCTCTCGTCATACTCGAGCGTCTCGGCCGTGGCAAAGATGGGAGCGGCGACGGTCACGGCGTCGGCCGGCATCTTGGTGCGCGGCTTGACGATGGCGGCAAGCGCATCGATCCAATCCTCGCCGTACTCGACATTACCCTCGATGAGACCCGCCTCGTGCAGCTCGGGGACCATGATCTCGTCGGCAAACTGAGCATCGGACATGCCGTTGATGTACTCGGCATTGACCCAATCGAGCTTCTTGGGGTCGAAGGTCGCCGGGTTCTTAGAGATGCGGTCGAGCGAGAACTTGCTGGCCAGGACATCGCGCGGGATGATCGTGGTCTCGCCGTCGAGCGACCAGCCGAGCAGCGCCAGGTAGTTGACGAAAGCGTCGGACAGGTAGCCGGCGTCGCGGTACTCCTCCACCGAGGTGGCGCCGTGACGCTTGGAGAGCTTCTTACCGTCGGCACCCAGGATCATGGAGATGTGGGCGAACGTGGGCACGGGCGCGCCGAGGGCCTCGTAGACCATGACCTGGCGCGGGGTGTTGGACAGGTGATCGTCGCCGCGGATGACGTGGGTGATCTTCATCATGGCGTCGTCGACGACGGTCGCGAAGTTGTACGTGGGCGTGCCGTCGGAGCGGAAGATAACAAAGTCGTCGAGCTCCTTGGCGTCGAAGGTCACCTCGCCGTGGACAGCGTCGTGGATGACGACGTCGCCGCGGTCCTCGGGCACCTTGATGCGCAGGACGTAGGGCTCGCCGGCCTCGATGCGGCGACGGGCCTCCTCGGGATCAAGATCGCGGCAGCGACGCTGATAGCCCTGGAAGGGGTCCTTGCGCTCCTGCGCGGCCTTGCGGTCGGCTTCGAGCTGCTCCTTGGCGCAGAAGCAGGGATAGGCCTTGCCCTCGTCCCAAAGCTTCTGGGCGGCCTGCTTGTACAGGTCCAGGCGCTCGGTCTGGGCGTAGGGGCCATAGTCGCCGCCCACCTCGGGACCCTCGTCCCAGTCCAGGCCAAGCCAACGCATGGCGCGCAGAATGATCTGCGTGTTCTCGTCGGTGGAGCGGGTGGGGTCGGTGTCGTCGATGCGCAAGATGAACGTACCGCCGTTTGCGCGGGCGAAAGCCCAGTTATAGATAGCGGTGCGGGCGCCGCCGATGTGCAGCTTGCCCGTCGGTGAGGGTGCAAAGCGGACGCGAACGTCTGATGCCATGGAAATCTCCTCGATTGCAGGATGGATGTCTAACCGCACCAGTATAAAGCATCAAAGCAACCTCCGCACAAAGGGCACCGACCTACTCATTGGGGACAGACTTAAATGAACAGCCCTAAATTAAGAACGTCTCCAACGACTGGTCATTTAAGTCTGTCCCCAATGAGTAGGTGCGGAAAGGGTGTGAATGTTTGATTTACGCGCTATGATGTGCCCTTGCATAGAGAGCCCGGCGGAATGGTAACGGTCGCCGGGACACGTTTTTGAAAGGACAATCATGTCAGAAGAACTTCGTTCCATCCCGCCCCAACACGGGTCCTTTGTTTTTACGTCGGAGTCGGTGACCGAAGGTCATCCCGATAAGATCGCTGACCAGATCAGCGACGCCGTCCTCGACGCAATCCTCGCCAAAGAAATAGAGCTCCAGGAGCAGGGCTACATCGCCCCCAACGGCGTGCCTGCCAACGTGGAGAACGTCCGCTGCGCCTGCGAGACCCTCGTGACCACCGGCACCGTCATCGTCGCCGGCGAGATTCGCACCCAGGCCTACGTAGACGTTCAGGAAATCGCCCGTGGCGTTATCCGCCGCATTGGCTACAACCGTGCCAAGTTCGGTTTTGACTGCGACACCTGCGGCGTCATGAGCCTCATCCACGAGCAGTCGCCCGATATCGCCCAAGGCGTTGACGAGTCCTTCGAGACCCAGACCGGCGCTACCACCGACCCGATCGACCTGATCGGTGCCGGCGACCAGGGCATGATGTTCGGATATGCCTCCAACGAGACCAAGACCCTCATGCCCATGCCGCACTACCTGGCAAGCCGCCTAGCCGAGCGCCTGGCCGCCGTGCGTCACGACGGTACCCTCGCCTATCTGCGTCCCGACGGCAAGACCCAGGTCACCGTGCGCTACGAGGAAGGCAAGCCCGTCGAGGTCACGACCATCGTCATCTCCACGCAGCACGCCGCCGAGATCGAGGACATGGGCAAGATCAAGGCCGACCTCATCGAGCACGTCATCACCCCGGTCATGGCCGCTGAGAACATGCCGTGGGATAACGCGGACATCTACGTGAACCCCACCGGTCGCTTTGTCGTGGGCGGCCCCATGGGCGACACGGGTCTGACCGGCCGCAAGATCATCGTCGACACCTACGGCGGCTACGGCCGTCACGGCGGCGGCGCCTTTAGCGGCAAGGACTGCACCAAGGTCGACCGATCCGCCGCGTATGCCGCGCGCTGGGTCGCCAAGAACGTGGTCGCCGCCGGCCTAGCCGACCGCTGCGAAGTCGAGCTTGCCTACGCCATCGGCGTTTCCAAGCCCCTCTCAATCATGGTCGACACTTTCGGTACCGCACATGTTGCCGAGGACAAGATCGTCGAGGCCGTAGAGAAGACCTTCGACCTGCGCCCGGGCGCAATCATCCGCGACCTGGACCTACGCCGCCCCATCTACGAAAAGACTGCAGCCTACGGTCACTTCGGCCGAGAAGACGCCGACTTCACCTGGGAAAAAACCGACCGAGTCGAAGAACTCAAAGCAGCCTGCGGCCTGTAAGCCAGCAGCAAATGCTGCAACCAAATATCGACGCACCAAAAGAAGTACCGGCCCCAACCGGTACTTCTTTTTTATTTGAACGGTGGTGAAGATATTTCGATAAGCAATGCATGACGCGTCACCAGCTAATGAATTTTGCGCACGCGCACTTCTACCATGTATCCTTAGTCCCGAGGGGCGGGGCATAAGGTCGATCGCGAGTTCCGCACGAGCCGGAGAGCACTTAATGTGCTCTCCGTGTGAGTCAGGACTGTCCGAGCAGGCGACCTTATGCCCCGCCCCTCGGGACGACGAGACAAGGCAAAGGAGCAGCCATGGCAGGCAAGCCGCAAACACTAGCTACGACCTCGGCATTCGAGATCTTGGGCCCCGTCATGGTCGGCCCCAGCTCATCGCACACCGCCGGCGCCCTGCGCTGCGCCCAAGTTGCCGCCAGCCTGCTGGAAGGCCGCATAACCAAAGTCACCTTTGGCCTATGGAACTCCTTCGCCCACACCTACCACGGCCACGGCACCGACCGTGCGCTCGTCGCGGGCATCCTAGGCCTTGATACCGATGACGAGAACATCAAGCAGGCCTTCGACCTCGCGCACGAGCAGGGCCTCGAATATCACTTTGACATCAAGGGCGACGACGCCTCCATCCACCCCAACACCGTCGACATCGACATGGTCGACGACACGGGCGCCACGGCACAGGTCCGCGGCGAGAGCCTGGGCGGCGGCAAGATGCGTATCAGCCGCATTAACGGCGTCGGCGTCGACATCTCGGGCATGTACTCCACGCTCTTCGTGGCACACAAGGACGTCCCCGGTGTACTCGCCGCGCTCACCAACCTGCTCGCCTACGCACACGTGAACATCGCCTTCTGCCGCACCTACCGCACCGAGGTGGGCGGCCAGGCCTACTCCGTCTTTGAGACCGACGGCGCGCCCGACGACACCGTCGTCCCCATGCTGCGCAAGCTCGACAATGTCGATTACGCAACGTTTATCGAGCTCCCTGGTTCTGCCTCGTCGCTCTCCCCCGGCGTCTCGGCCAAGGAAATCTTCGACGACGGCGAGCAGCTACTCGATGCGTGCGAGGAACTGGGGCTCAGCATCGGCGCCGTCATGGCCGTTCGCGAGGCGCGTCTGACCGGCGAGGCCCACGCCGTCGCTGCCATGCGCCGCGTGCTCGACGTCATGCGCGAGGAGACCATGGCTCCCATCGCCAATCCGCAACGCTCGCTCGGCGGGCTTATCGGCGGCGAGGCCAAGCTCGTCGAAGCAACCCGCTGCAACGATTTGAGTGCAAGCCTGATGGGCGCCGTCCAGACCGACGCCGTTGCCCGCGCCATGGCCGTGCTCGAGCGCTCCGCTACCATGGGCGTGATTGTCGCCGCCCCCACGGCAGGCTCCGCGGGTGTTGTGCCCGGCTGCGTGCTTGCGCTCGCCGATCGCCTGCAGCTCGACGACGAACAGGTCATGGACGCGCTCTACTGCGCAGCCGCCATCGGCCTAAACCTCACCACAAGCGCCTGCGTTGCCGGCGCCGAGGGCGGCTGCCAGGCCGAAGTCGGAAGCGCCGCCGCCATGGCAGCCGCCGCGCTGGTGCAGATGCTCGGCGGCACGCCCGAGCAGGCGCTCGACGCCAGCTCCATCGCGCTAAGTAACCTGCTGGGTCTCGTTTGTGACCCCGTCGGTGGCCTCGTGGAAGTGCCCTGCCAAAACCGCAACGCCATTGGCGTGGCAGCGGCCTTTAGCTCGGCACAACTCGCCCTCGCAGGCATTAAGAGCTTGGTGCCGTTTGACCAGATGGCACATGTCTGTCTCTTATACACATCTGACGCTGCCGACGATACTCCTTGTGTA
>CABRIC010000051.1 GCA_902470905.1 uncultured Collinsella sp.
TCTACACAAGGAGTATCGTCGGCAGCGTCAGATGTGTATAAGAGACAGGAGAGCTGCTTGGAATCCATGACGCTTCGAATACGAGCCAGCGAATCAGCACTCATCTGAGAGGCCTCGCCCACAAACATGAGCTTGGTCATGGCCGTCGGTACCACGGCCGAAAATATCGCGTAAAACGTGAAGTTGGTCATAAAATGCGCGAAGTCCGTCTCGCCTGGCGCCAACAGCAACGCCACGGGCAACAGGAATGCCACAAGACCATTGAGCGCGGTAAGGTTGAGTACCTGCGGGCCTCGGCAGAACGTGCCCGCATAGTTTTGTGCCATGTCGGCGTATTCGGCGATCGCATCGTGGAAGGCCTTAAAGGAGTAGACCGTCTGCTGAAACACCTTGACCACGGGGATACCGCGTACGTATTCGGTGCCGGTCTTGTTCATCTTGACCAGCGCTCCCATGTAGGCCTTCATAAACTCGCCACCCTTGCCGCCCATCATGGCGGCCATGGCGCCAAACGAAACGACGACCGAGATAAGGCATGCCGCCCCCAAACGCCAATCGAGCGCGAAAAGCAGCACGAGCAAGCCCACGACCATGGCGGCGGCGCCTGCGATATCGGGCAGCATGTGTGCGAGCAAAGTCTCGGTGGAGGCGGCGCACCCGTCTACAATGCGGCGCAGCTCGCCGGTGGCATGCGTGTCGAAGTAGCCGAGCGGCAACTTAAGCAGGTGCTCGCTCGTGGCCTTACGGATATTGGACGCACAGCGAAACGCAGCCAGGTGCGTGCACATGAGCCCCACGAAATAAGCTACGATGCTTGCCAGGGCAAAACCCACGGCCCACCAACCGTACATCGCGATGTTAGTGGCTTCGCTCCAGTTGGGCGCCACGGCGATCAGGTCGCGCGCGACAAGCCAAATGCACACGTACGGGCCAAAGCTCAGCAGCTGCGAGAGCGCCGAGAGCGCCATGCCCAAATACGTTAGGAATTTGCGGTCACCGGCATACGCGAGCAACTCGCCGATGCCTCCACCTTCCCTTTTTGATTCCTTTGCCATGAGATTCCTTTCTAACGGCTTGAGAGTTAACCGTAATGAACTTATCATTGATGTGTTAGCCATGGCTCACAATCAAGCCAGGCGTGGACGTTTCTGCAAAGGAAAGGGACGCTTTTGCAAATACGGCGGGCAGCGACCGACATAACCGAGCTCTATGCACCGCAATTTGAGCAGTTTGGCCTGGAGCTTACCGGCAAGGGCGCCGTCTTTACCGGCGAGGTGGCAAACGACCGGGCGCACGGCCGCGCATGGATCATGCCTCTCTCCCCTGCCTGCATCGTCATGGAGCATTTCATTACCCCGACGCACGATATGTACCTGGCCGAATACACACCCGAGCCATACGCCTGCGTGAGCGAAGTCAGCGCGCCCACACTTACATGCATGCCCGAGGCTGGCATAACGCCCGCAAACCTCAAACCATTGCATGGACCGTGGCCAAACAATGCCGTTTGCAGCTTTATCCAAGATAGCTGTGGCGAGGAATTAAGCCCGCTGTTTGCGGGGGAGCTTTATCACTCGCGCTCGGTGCTCTTTTTGCCTGGATATTTTGACGAACTGGAACACCGCTATCCCACCGAGTTCGCGGGAATCTTTGAGGCGTTTGCCGAGCCATGGCACGAGGAAGCGACGTCTGCCATCTGCCACACGCTTCGCCGGATTAACGAGGACCGCGCCCGCACCGCAGGCGGACACGTCTATATGCAGGGCATCGTGGAGACCATGGTCGCGGAGCTCGCCTGTTCGTGCGCGGCCCACAAGCAGGCGCGACAGGCGGCAGACACGCGCGTCAGCGTAACCATTGCCGAAGAAGCAACGGCAATGATTGAGTGCGCGCTCGACAAAGGCAGACGTGTGGGTGTCAACGAGGTGGCCGAGAGGCTCTACACAAGCCGCTCCAAACTATGCGCCACCTTTAAGGCCCAAACTGGCGAGTCCCTGGGCGCCTACATTCGCAGACGCCGTATGGAGCGGGCGCAGGACCTTTTGGCCGATAGCGCGCTCACGATAGCGCAGGTGGCAGAGCGTCTAGGCTACCCTCAGCAGGCCGCCTTCGCCCAAGCCTTCAAACAATACACCGGCACCACCCCCACCGCTTGGCGAAGCAAGCATCGCTAAGGCCCAAGCTCCCTGGCCGTAACGGAGCGATTAATTAGCCACCGCCCGTCAGCTCACCCAGGATCTAAACGTCAAGATGCGCACAATCAAGCGCCTTTTTGATAAGAGGGACAGATCGATCAGCCAAATACAACGGAATGTTGAGCACCCCGTCGTCGAGCTTTAGGTTCTTAAGTGAGTAGCGGACCCTCAATGGAGTCGTCTCCGCATGCTTGTCGGCATAGTACTTAAGGCTCTTGGAGTGAACGACCTCTCCCGATTTGACCTCGACGGGAACGATTTCGTTTCCGACTTGAATCAAAAAATCGACTTCGTGCTTCGGCTTCTCGTTTGTCCAGTAACGCGGAGCAGCATCTAACTGTGAAAGTAATGCCTGAAGCACATAGTTCTCGGCGAACGAACCTTTGAACTCCGAAAATAGCGCATCCGAGATGGCAAAAGCGGACGCATCCAGCCTTGCCATGCGGCGCAGCAAGCCGACATCAAGACAGTAGACCTTAAATGCCTTGAGGTCATCGTATGCAGAGAGCGGCACACCACCAGCAGCATTAAGGCGAACCGCCGTGATGAGCCCAGCATCGGCAAGCCATTCCAGAGCATCCTCGTATTCTCGAGCACGAGCCCCCTCGCGCACCGCACCCCAAACGAACTTTTTGTTCTCGCGCGCCAACTGAGCTGGAATCGAGTTCCATATTTGTGAAAGCTTGGCGAACTGCGCACGGCCACCATGCTTGGCAAAATCGCGCTCGTAGGAATCCAAGAGATCAGACAACACCTTATCGACCTGAACGATATCGCCCGTCTCCACCCACCGGCCAAGAGCCTCTGGCATGCCGCCGCATGCAAAATAACGACGAAGATGCTCGACGAGACGGACATGGAAGAAATCGGGCACTGTCTCGATCTGATCCAGGCCGCCAAGGTATTCGTCGTAGTTTGCAGCGCCCTCGGCTTTCAGAAACTCGGAAAAGCTCATGGGGCGCATCTCCATGAACTCGACCTTTCCCACCGGAAAAGCGCTGGTCTCACGGGACAAGCGAACGCCCAACAAAGACCCTGCGCATGCGACGTGATACTCGGGGGCCTCGTCACAGAAGTATTTAAGGGCGCCGACTGCAGAAGGACAATCCTGGATCTCATCAATAATAAGCAGCGTCTCGCCGGGATCGATAGGCTGTCCAAGTGCCAGGGAAAGATTTGAGATGATCCGTCGAGGATCGCGCGTACCTTCGAAAAACTGAGCGTACTCGCTCTGTACCCCAGGTGACGGCTCCTCGAGCGTCAGATACACAAAATTGAGGTACGAGGTTCGGCCGAACTCCTTAAGCGCCCACGTCTTTCCAACCTGGCGCGCCCCCTTAAGGATAAGCGGCTTACGATATTCTGACGCTTTCCAAGCGTTAAGCTTGGCAATGATATCTCGCTGCATGACCGAACCTCCCGCAAAGAAACTTCCGTAAACGTGATATTCCCCACATTTTACCCTAGGTAAAACGTGACATTTATCACATTTACGGAAGTTTTAAGCTCATTTCGCCACACTTCCATCACATTCAAAAGGCGGAGGCGCATTTTGCGCCTCCGTCACCATCTTTCCTATCAGCCTACCTGACCCGAACGGCCGAGTCGTCACAGAACCCGGGAGCCCCGGCAGGGCGGGTACTTGCTCAAAATGAGTTCCGCACGCAAAGAAGGCCACTTAATGTGGCCTTCGTCTTGCGCAGGACTGTTCAAAATTTTGAGGAAGCACCCGCCCTGCCGGGGCTCCCGGGTTCCCGCTTACGAGAGCGACGTTCTCAGCAACTCGTTGAAGAGCTTCGGGTTGCCCTTGCCGCGGCTCGCCTTCATGCACTGGCCCACCAAAAAGCCGATGACCTTCTGGTTGCCGTCACGATACTGCTGCGCCTGATCGGCACAGTTTGCCAGTACCTCGTCCACGATCGGCTGCAGCGCGCCGGCATCGCTCACCTGACGCATGCCGCGCTCGTCGACGATCTTGTTGGGATCGTCGTCGGTCTGGGCCATGGCCTCAAAGACCTCGTGCGCCTGGTTGGAGCTGATGGCATCGGTCGCCAGCAGCTTGGCGAGTGCCGCCACCTGAGCCGGCGCAATGCCGGACTCGGCCAGCGAGACGCCCGCGCCCTTAAGGTAGGCGATCATCTCGTTCACCAGCAAGTTTGCAACCGTCTGGGCCTCCTTGCCAGCCATACCGGCAGCGGCGGCCTCAAAGAACTCGGCAAACTCCGGGTCGCCGGCAATCTGCTCGGCATCGGCCGCCTTAATGCCAAAGTCGGCCTCAAAACGGGCGCGCTTGGCATCGGGCAGCTCGGGAATCTCGACACGGCAGCGGTCGATGAACTCGTCGTCCAGATCGAACGGCGCCAGATCGGGGTCGGGGAACAGACGATAGTCGTCGGCCGTCTCCTTCACACGCATGACAACAGTGCGCTTGCGGCTGGGCTCCCAGTGGCGGGTCTCCTGATAGATGATGCCGCCCTCCTCGAGCACCTCGGCCTGGCGGCAGATCTCATAGGCAAGACCATCGTGCAGGCTCTTAAACGAGTTGAGGTTCTTGAGCTCGGTCTTGGTGCCCAGCTTGGTCTCACCGCGGCGGCGCAGCGACACGTTGCCGTCGCAGCGCATGGAACCTTTCTCCATGGAGCAGTCCGAAATGCCCAGCGTCACAAAGATGCGACGGAGCTTTTCCATAAACAGGCGCGCTTCCTCGGGCGTGCGCAGATCGGGCTCAGTCACGAGCTCAATCAAAGGCGTGCCGCAGCGGTTGTAGTCGACGAGCGACTCGGCAGCGGCGGTAATGCGGCCCTCGGCGCCGCCCACGTGGACCATCTTGGCAGCGTCCTCCTCCATGTGGATGCGCAGAATGCGGATGGGCACCGTGTAGGAACCGTCCTCGCGACGTTCGGGCATCTGCAGGTTGGACGCGTCATAGCTGGCCAGGTGACCGGCGCGCTGGTTGCCCTCGCGCATGGTCGACGTCATGGACGTGGACAGGCCCTCGGCATTGGCAGAAGCGCTCGCCAGGCTCTGGGCCTCGGCCTCACCAAACGCGAAGTCGGGGCGCTCGGCGGCGCCGCAACCGGTCACGTCCAGGTCCAGGTGACCGTACATGGCAAAGGCGACCGGGCCCTGCGTGGTCTGAAAGTTCTTGGCCATGTCGGGATAGAAGTAGTGCTTGCGATAGAACATCGAGTGGCGCTGGATCTCGCAGTTGGTGGCGAGACCGGCCTTGACGATGCTCTCGATGGCGCGCTTGTTGGGCACCGGCAGGGCGCCGGGCAGGCCCAGGCACACCGGGCACACGTTGGCGTTGGGCTCGTCATCGTGGCTGAGCTTGCAGTTGCAGAACATCTTGGTATCGAGTGCGGTGAGCTCGGTATGGATCTCCAGGCCGATCACGGCCTCCCAATCCTGCAGGACCTCGGAAAGCTCCTTCATTACAGCTCGCCTCCCTTCCCGGCAAAATCGGGCGCGACGGAAAGCGCAGGCGCACCCGTGGCGGCATCGGCAAAGCCACGCTCCAGGGCGCGGGCAAACGTGAGCAGCTGACGGTCCTTAAACGCCGGACCCACCAGCTGGGCAGAAACGGGCAGCTGAGCATCCTCGCCCAGGCCCAGCGGCACCGAGATGCCACCGTTGCCGCAAATGTTGAGCGAGATGGTGTACAGGTCGGAGAGGTACATCTGCGTGGGGTCGCTGATCTCGCCAAACTTAAAGGCCGTGCGCGGCGAGGCGGGCATGAGGATGGTGTCCACCTTGGCATACGCAGCATCGTAGTCCTGCGTGATGAGCGTGCGGGCTTTTTGCGCAGCGTAATAGTACTTGTCGTACACGCCCGAGCTCAGCAGGTAGGCGCCGAGCATCTGACGGCGCTTGGCCTCGGCGCCAAAGCCGTGGGCGCGCGAGAGCGAGCTCTGGTCGGACAGGTTGGCGCAGCCCTCCTCCTGGTAGCCGTAGCGAATGCCGTCGAAACGTGCCAGGTTGGAGAACGCCTCAGCAGGGCCGATGACGTAGTAGGCGGCGATGGCGGCGTCCAGGTGCGGTAGGTCGACCTCGGCCAGCTCGGCACCCTGGTTCTGCAGCTCCTGGGCGGCGCGCTGAACAGCGGCCTTGACCTCGGGCGTCAGGCCCTCGGCCTCCATAAACGCAGGGATAATGCCCACGCGCTTGCCCTCGATACTGTCGTTGAGATGCTCGGTAAAGTCGACGGCGCAATCCTGGCTGGTGCAGTCGTACGGATCGTGGCCCGCGCCGGTAAGCGCGTTCATGGCCAGCGCGACATCCTCGACCGTGCGGCCAAAGGGCCCCACCTGGTCGAGCGACGAGCCAAAGGCAACCACGCCGTAACGGCTCACGGCGCCATACGTGGGCTTAAAGCCCACCACACCGCACAGCGACGCCGGCTGGCGGATGGAGCCGCCGGTGTCCGAACCCAGCGAGAGCGCGACCTCGCCCGCGGCGACGGCGGCAGCGGAGCCGCCCGAGGAGCCGCCAGGCACGCGCTCGGTATCCCAGGGGTTGTTGGTGCGGTGGAACGCCGAGCTCTCGGTGGAGCTGCCAAAGGCGAACTCGTCCATGTTGGCCTTGCCCATGGGCAGGCAGCCGGCATCGAGCATGCGCTGGACGCAGGTGGCGGTGTAGACGCTCTGGTAGTTCTCGAGCATGCGGGAAGCGCAGGTGGTGCGCGTGCCCACGAGGTTCATGTTGTCCTTAATGGCCAGCGGCACGCCCGCGAGCGGGGGCAGCGGCTTGCCTGCGGCACGGTCGGCATCCACGCGCGCGGCGGCCTCGAGCGCAAGCTCGGGCGCCACCTGCAGGAATGCCTGGACCCCGCCCTCGCGCGCCTCGATGGCGGCAAGGGAGGCCTGGGCCACCTCGGTAGCGGTAAAGTCGCCGGCGGCAACGCCCGCGGCGATCTGGGCGGCGGTAAGGGAATCGAAGCTTAGCGCCATTACTCGCTCTCCCCCTCTCCCAAAATGGACGGCACGCGGAAGTAGCGGTCACGCGCGCTGCCGGCGTTTTCGAGCGCAACGTCGAGCGGCAGATCGCGCTCGGGCTCGCGCAGGTCATCGCCCATCACGTTGGACAGGCTTCCGATGGGATGGAACGTGGGCTCCACGTCGGGCAAGTCATATTGCAAGACGGGCTCGAGCATCTGGACGGCGTCGTTCATGTAGGACGTCATCTGGGTGAGCTCGTCATCGGTCAGTGCGATCTTTGCGTACCCGGCGATGCCGCGCACGTCTTTCTCGCTGAGTGCCATAGGCGCTCCCTTCCGCATAACAGATAAACCGCTCTAGTATACAAGGCAACGCCGCTTGGAGCAGGTGCTTTACCCAAATGCAGCGAAAACGTAACGAGGGCGGCGGGCTGGCAGGCGGCGGGCCGGCGGTTCCGCAGCGAAACCGCACCGTCCATAGCGAAAACCGTCCCGCCCGCAACGAAAAGCATCACAACATTCGACACTTTTCGCCAAAATCGCGATTTTCATCGAATGTTGTGATGGTTTGGAAGCCCCAACCACCACAAAGGTGCCTGTCCCCACCGTGGCGGTTCTGGAGAATGTCTTATGCCGAGGCCTTGGCCTTGCGGCGCTTGCGGACCGCGTGGATCACGATGTCCAGCAGCAACAGCACAATGGCTACGACCACGATGAGCACGGCGAACTCGCGCTTGCCCCAGTGGCGGCCGGCCAGCGATTTTTGCTTGTCAACGTCCTTCTTGTTGTACTTGGTGCGCACGCAATGCACCAACAGGCGATGGTCGTTCACGCCGTAGGGCGTGCAGGTGACAAGCGTCACCTTGTCGGCGCCGGGCTCGATAGTCAGCGACTCCATCTCCTCGGGCAGCACCACCTCGGAGTCCACCATCTTGTAGGCGAGCGTCTTGTTCATGGTGTGCAGCAGCACCAGGTCGCCGGGCTCCAGCGAATGGATGTCGTCGAACATGCTCAGGTTGCGCATGCCCGAGTGCGCGGTGAGCACGCAATGCGTCGAGGTGCCGCCCACCGGCAGGCTCGTGCCCTCCAGGTGGCCGACGCCCGCCATAAGGACTTCTTCGCTCGTGCCGTGGTAGATGGGCATACTTACGTCGATGGAGGGGATCTCGACCCAGCTCATCATGGGGTCGCGGTCAAAGATAAGTTGCTGAGCGTAGGGCTCGATCTGGTCGGCGGGAAGCTCGGTGGCCTCGCCCGCCAGCTGCTCGTTAAAGGAGCGCGCCTGGAGCAGGATGCGCTCGCGCTCCTCGGCAGACAGCGCGTCCACGGTGCTGGACACGGTGCTGATCTGATTAAACACGCCCGAGGCCTCGAGCCGGTCCAAGATCCACGGCCAGGTCATAAGGCCCACGCCAATAAGGATGATGACGATGGTGATGAGCCGGTCGGCCCAGCGCGGCAGTCGCTTGCGGCGGCGCTTGGGCTTGGGCTTGGGCTGAGGTTTGGGCTGCGGGCTTGAGCCGCCGTTGTCCGCGGCGTTATTGCTCTTCATATGTTTGGCGCCCTGCACCATCGCCGGTCACTCCTCTACAGCTCAGGTTGTCTAAACAAATAATAGCCGATTAGCGAGCTCATGCGCCGGACAACGCAGCTAGGACCGAAACACCGCCTACGGTCCGAATTCTTGAAGACCTTCTACAGCGCTTCTTGCCATGGATATTCCTTTCCAAACATGCGATCGACTTCGAGCTGAATTCGCTCATCGTCGATTGCCGCCAAAGATAGCGCAAGCGAAATGTCATCGACGCGGGAGGAGTCGGCAAACACGGGCGCATAGCGCCACACTTGGATCATCGCCGTCTCGTTATCCGGCAACTCCCCGTCTGCGACTTCGAGGTCGCTCAGTTGACGCCATGCACTTCTTAAGACGGCCTTTTGTTCCATGCCCGGCGCAGCGAGCATCGAACGCGCAGCGAGCGCCGTCTCCCCAGCGTCAACAAGATAGTCGATCTGCGGCGTCTTCCTTGCAAAAAAGACCTTCGAGACAGGCGAGGAGAGCTCTGCCATGTGCTCACTGAGCAGAAGATCAACGGCAACAGGGAGCACGACGACACGTCGCTCGCAACGCTCGCGCCTCGCGAGCCCCCTGTCAACAAGCTCGGTTATGGCCTCACTCGCGCGGCTTGCCGAGATTCCAAGCGCACGACAAAGGTCATAGGGACGATATGGCTCCTGGGCTGCTCCCCAGATTGCGGCAGCCTGTGCGTTGGGTGACATCTTGGTCGCATGATTGCGAAACCAGGCACCGCCCCTCTCCGTGCAGGCCGTGCCCATAAATGGAAGAAAAGCCTGTCTACCCGGGCAGACAAAGGGAATCCCTTGTGCGACCAATGCTTTGCGCTGACGTGCATCGGCATCAGGAAACGAAACGACAACAGGAGTCTCCGCGCGCAAGGCTAGCTGACTATAGACCCTCTTAGCCTCGGGAAGCCCGACGCCAGTAGGCAAACTTGCAAGCAAAAACGAAAAACCGTTTGCGTCAACAGCGCGGACCTCAATCGCCCGCAGATGCAGCGGCAAGTGTGCGGATCCAGGCCAAGTTTTGGTCTTGGCGGAGAGGCCTAGTGCTTCTTGTAAGTAGATTAGCGCTTCGTTCATTTCCATCGTTTTCGTTTGATTCCAGTTTAAATTGGAATTATACATTATTTTCGGAATTAACGAGCTTCCTCTCATGCATAGGCCTGCATTTGAGTTTTCAAAATGTCCCGGATCGGCGGGGCGATTCGGGATACAATATCAATAGAAAACGACGCACCCCGCGTAAATGTTTGGGAGCGCGGGCGGCCTAGTTTTCAGCTTTTGTTAAATGCCCGGGATCCGACCCCCGGGCATTCTTATTTGCGCTTGTTGCGGCGCAAATGCCTTCCACCGTCCGCACCGCGCGTGCGCCTACGGACCTTAAACCGAACCTCATACGAGTCAAGAAACGCGATGATGAACGAGCTCGCATCGGACGATTGAGGCTGGCTGCGTTATCCCAAAAGAACGGGGCAGACTCCAGTGCGGAGTCTGCCCCGAAAAGAGAATGGCAAAGCAAGAACGTCGATGGACGAGAAAAGTGTCCGCAAGTCTCATGGCCATAACATCCCACCTGCCAAAGGGATGGGTGAGCGAGCGTTACTCCTGCTCGGACTCCTCAGCCTGCTTACGGCTGCGGATGAGGTGCGCCACGCCGATGCACAGCACCGCGCCACCAGCGATCCAAGTGAAGGTCACGCCATTAAGGCCGGTGAGCGGGAGGCCGGTGCCCTCCTGGTCGACGATGGTGAAGCTGAGCTTACCGGTAGATACGGCGGCAGAATCGGCCTTTACAACACCATCAGCAGCAGTAACGTTGGCAGAATCCTTGTCAGGAGTCACCGCGGTGCCATCCTGCTGAAGCGTGCCGCGAGCAATGGTAAACGTGACACCTTTGGAAGCAGAGTTGTTGTAGCCAGGCGCCGGGGTTACCTCTGTAAGGGTGTAGGTGCCCTCATCGAGACCGACAACGTTTATCTTACCGTCTGCGTCGGTCTTCAGCTTGGCCTGCTCGCAATTAGCCGTCTTGGTACCGTCCGCTTTGATAAAGTTGCTCGTATCACCGTTCTCCTGCAGCGTGAACTCAACGCCCTCGAGCCCCTTTGCTTCGTTATCAGAGCCCACCTTGGTGACATCGATGCCATAGGTGTAGTCATAGGCAGGGTGCTCGACCGTGGTGCCGACACCCTCAGCATGCGGATTGTTGGAATAAGTCAGCTTAACCGTATTAGTCTGGGCTTGACCAACCAATCCACTAAAGATCTTCTTGATTTTACCGTCATTATCAAAGATCTTGGTAGAGTCGAGCTTTGCCTTGTACTCGACGGTCACCTTCGAGTCGCTGTTCAGTGTAATAGCAGCATTGTCCACGTCCGTGCAATTCTTGAGATTGGTGAAGTCGACAGTTATCGTATTGTTCTCGTACTTGGCGGTGTAGCAGCCAGTCTTGACCTTGGTATCACCAATCTTGACCGTGACAGCGGGCGTCGTGCCGTCAGATTCAAACTCGGGCGTCATGGATTTGGGAAGATTATCCGTGAAGATGTACTTGTAGGTGCTGTAAGTGTTGATGTTACCCGCAACGGTACCGGTAAGCAGGTAGTCGACATAGTCGTCCATCTGAGAGTCCGCAGCCTTATTGGGATCCTCGGGTGCGCCGAACGTGCTGCCCTTTGCGTCGTCCTTTACGGCCTTGGTCACAGTGGGGACCTGCTTCTTGGGAGCAATGGTCTCAGCGGAACCGCCGACAACGGCGAAAATCGGCGAAGTGAAGGTATCCGTGTTGCGCTCGGCGACAGCATTTGGGTTCTTGCCGACACTCTTAGTCACAAAGAGCCAGTAGCCGGTATTCAGACCAGTGAAGGTGCCACCGGTGCTCGTTTTGCACTCATCCGTCCCTTCAGTGATATTGGCGTCCTCCAGTGCCTTGGCGATCTTATCGAGGGTTGTTCCGGCATCGAGCTTAGTAGTCTTGTCTGTACCTGACTTGTAATCACCTTCGGTTTTTGATTTAAGCCAGTCGGCCCACTTCTGAGCATCATTGTCGGAGGGCTTTGTAACGTCGCTAGTATCGGCAAATGCCCCGATCACAGCATCCCTAACGGCATCTGACGCCCACTCAATGTCGGAAAGCGTCTTAGCGCCATTCCAGTTGTTAACGCCATCCAAATCCTGCGTGACCTTGGCCTTGAAAATCTGGATACCCTTAAAGGTTGTATCCGTATAGGTCTTCTCGTCAATCTTTACATTGCCATCCGGAGCCACCGTTGGCGTGCCATCAGCAAACGCCATGGTCACCGGGGCCATGACTCCGCCGAAGCTCAGCGCTGCTGTGAGGCCGGCGGTTACTGCCAGGCGTGCGATGTTCTTGCTCATGCTCATCTTCTTTTCCTCTGCTTTCTGCTCGAATTCCATTTGATCTAAATCCGTCTGTCTGTGTCTTAGCATCTACTTCGCTACGTCTCGCCCCGCTCTCTGTGGGGCTGCCAGCTACTCTTTATGGCTGCCACCTCCCCGCTTGACCAGGAGCGCGACCACGATGAACGCGGCTCCGGCGACCGCTGCGGCGGCCGCGGCGTACATTGCCATATCGCCAGTCGAGGGCATAAAGCCTCCGGTGGTAATGCTAGGGGGTGTGCCGGTGGGCGTGTTGATGAGCGACGCCTCCAGGCTGCCCGTCGACCCGTCCGCGCTGTCGGCGCGCAGGGGCGACTCGGCCGTAATGGTGAGCTTGGGCTTGGCGGCGGCCACCTGGTCGACGTCCAGGCCCTCGGCCTTGACCGTCACGGAGCGCGTGCCCTCAAAGGCGGTGTAGCCCTTGGGCGCCTTGAGCTCGCGGACCTCCAGCTTGCCCGAGTCCACGCCCGAGACGGTCACGCGGCCGTCCTCGCCCGTGGTGACGGTGGCTTTGCCCTCCGCATCCCACGTGCCGTCGGTCGCTAGCGTGCGACCGCGGTCGTCGGCGATGCTCAGGACCGCCCCGGCAAGCGGCTTGTCGCCGTCGCTGCCGCGCTTGGTGAGCGCGAGATCCCAGGTATAGGCGCACGCATCGTCGCTCGGCGTGCGGGTGAAGCCGGCGTCGCCGGACTGGTCGGCAAAGGGAGAACGCGGGTAGCGCAGGTAGACCTCGTTGGGGTTGCCCTTCGCGATGCCGTGGTTGCATGCGCTGTTGAGCGGCGCGTTGTACACGGCGACCACGCGGGCGCCCGCGGTGAAGGCGTCGGCCCCGCCGAGCGCGGCGATGAGGTCGCCGGTGCGCACGGTGAAGGTCTTACCGTCGACCGAGACCCTGCACTGGGCCGTGATGTCGGTCCAGCCCTTCGCGGGCTCGGTGCCGACGCGGCCGTCCTTGCCGGTCTGGACGGAGTCAAAGCCGCCGTCCGCGCCCGCTGCCACGTACACGCGCATGCTCGCGGCCACCTTGGAGGGGTCGAGCCCCGCGCTCATGGTGTCGACGAACCGCACCGTATAGGTGTCGTAGGCGGTAAGACCCGCCGGGACCGTGGCCGAGAGGCGCCAGTACAGGTCGTCGGCGACCGTGGCGTCGGCGGCCTTCTGCCATGCGGCGGTGCTGTCCTCCAGCACGTGCTTGGCGACCTTGGGCGTCGAGGCCTTGGGCTTGACGGTGACGGCGCTGCCGCCGACCAGGGCCATGATCGGCGCGGTACCGGCCTCGTTCTGGGCGATGGCGTCGTCGTCGGCGACGATGAGCCAGTAGCCGCAGGGCAGCTCGGCCGTCGTGCCCGCGTTAAGGGCCACGGACACGGCGCTAGAGCTCTGGAGGGAACGAGCGAGCTGTGCGCTCAGCGCGCTCGTAAGGTGGGAATCGGTGTTGAGCCACTCGGCAGCTTCCTGCGCGGTGGTCTGGGAATTGGGCATGCCGGCGCTGTGCAGCACAGGCAGCGCAGCGCCGCGCACGGCGTCGCTTGCCCAGGCGAGGTCGGTGGCGATTTTAGCGTCGTTGTCGCCATCGATGACGTTGGCGCTAAAGATCTGGTAGGCGTTGTAGCTGCTCGCCACGGTGCCGCTCACCGTGATGGAACCGGTCGAGGTCGGCGCGGCCTGCGCGGAAGCGGGGAACACAACCGCGCAGGTGCCGATCAGGAGGGCAAGCAGCGCAAACAAGATCGGGAAGGAGCAAACTTTCTTATTCACGACGCTTACCTCCCTTCGCATTCGCCTTGCGACGAATGTGCATCCAGGCTGCAGCAGCGCAAAGCACCGCCGCGCCGGCAAGGTACGTCAGAGTGATGCCCGACATACCAGAAAGGGGCAAAGAGGTGGAGTAGGTGTTGGTGAAGGTGGGGGTGGACTTGGTGAGGTCGTGGGGCGTGTCGGTGGTCACCGGTTTGCCATCACGATCCTGAATCTGCTTGTAGGTCACTTCACATTTGATCTTTCCTTCTTTTGTGCAATCCGTTGCCACAACCGTGAACCTATAGACCGACTGATCAAACTTGTAATGCGGATAGGTCGAGCTTTCGCGCTTCTCGCGCACATAGTACGTGAAGGTCTTGGAACCATTTTTAAGGTCCGTGAGCTCATAGCTCTTCGACTTGAAATTGACCGTGCTCGTCGCATTACCGTTTTTGTAAGTTTTGGCATTCGCAGGATCAGGATTAATTATTACCGTTTCCGGTTTGTTGAAGTTCGGGTCGTCCTCGTTCGCGAGCTCGAATGTGAACGCCTTCATCTCGCCGCCATCAACCTTCTTGGTCACCTGAGGCGTCCAGGAGCCCGAGGCCTGCCTATTCAAAAACGCAGGGTTGGAGTCTTTGCCGATTGTTACGGTCGAAACGACGTCGCCGTGCGAATCCTCAGCCCAGCTCCACTCATAGAAGTCATCGTCACAGGGAGCGAAGTCCGCCGCGTCCTCCTTTTTTACGGATACTGTGGAAGCACCCCCATCAACTGCATAACGATTAATATGGATTCCCAAGAGGTCGGTCCATTTAACTGGGGTCGTACCAACCTTTATATGCTGTCTCTTATACACATCTGACGCTGCCGACGATACTCCTTGTGT
>CABRIC010000052.1 GCA_902470905.1 uncultured Collinsella sp.
TACACAAGGAGTATCGTCGGCAGCGTCAGATGTGTATAAGAGACAGCCTTGGCACATCCTCGGCAGCTTGCCCTAGAGCTTGTGGTGGCGCTCTTCTTTGCGCTCCTCGGCTGCCTGCTCCTCCTGCTTAAAAGCGGGGTCGTCGGGGGTGACCAGCTCATCTTCGTGCGTGCGCTTGTTGTAATGGTGGAGCAGCACGGGCTCAAATAGATGTAGATGCTTGGCGAAGGCCGCCGAGCCAATGGCGAGCACGGTAAAGATGAGCACGCGCATGGGCACCTCGACCTGGTTAATCGCGGCGGCGCCGGCCGAAAGCATGATGCACCAGGCATAGATGAGCAGCACGGCCTGTTTTTGGTTGTAGCCTTCTTGGATCAGGCGGTGGTGGATGTGGCCCTTGTCGGCCTGCCCGATGCTAATGTGGGCGCGCTTGCGGCGCACAATGGCGCTAAACGTGTCGATGATGGGCACGCCGGCAACGATGAGCGGGATGATAAGCGAGGTGAGTGCGGCGGTGCGGCTCACGTTGAGCAGCGAGATGGAGCCCAGCGCAAAGCCCAGAAGCAACGACCCCGAGTCGCCCAAGAAGATGCTTGCGGGGTTGAAGTTGTAGCGCAAAAAGGCCAGACAGGCGCCAAAGAGCGCAATGGAGAGCGCGGCGGCGTCGATGCGGCCCGAGAGAACAGCCATCGAAAACATGGTGAACGATGCGATGCCGCAGATGCCCGTGGCCAAGCCGTCGAGGCCGTCGATGAGGTTAATGATGTTGGTGAATGCCACCAGATAGATCACGGTAATGGGGTAGGTGAGCCATCCGAGCATGATCTCGCCGGGAGCAAACGGGTTGACGATGACGCCGATCCGCAGGCCGCCCATGCAGGCGATAAGCGCGGCGAGGACCTGTCCGGCCAGCTTTTGCTTGGGCGTGAGCTGGAAGACGTCGTCGATAGCGCCGGTCGCAAAGATAACGGTAAAAGAAAGCGCAAGTATGGGGTAGCTGATGTGCAGACGGGGGTGGGGCACCAAAACGGGCGGCCAACCCAGGTACCAGGTGCCTAGGATTTGCACAGTGCAGGCGACGACCAGGCCCAAAAACACCGCCGTTCCGCCCAAACGCGGGATGGGCTTGGTGTTGATGCGGCGCTTAGAAGGATAGTCGACGGCGTCGAGCTTGATTGCAAGGCGCTTGACCAGGGGTACCGTGAGGAAGGTCGTGATAAAGGCCGCCGCTGCCACGCATAGGTACGGTATGTAGCTCGGGGATGAAGCCATGAATCTAAAAACCGCCAAGCGTCGAAGGAAAAGGTCAGAAGAACGCCATGCGCAAAGGGCATAGCCGAACCATAATACTCGACCAAGGGGGGTGTATGGAATTGCACGCAGCGATAATCACGCGCTTACCAGATATTGGGATGTTGTCGATGGCTTGTCGGGATGCCGGCGGGGATCCATATGGACTGTAATGGTGATTTTCGGCAAAAGAAAACCACCCCCCACGTTACGAAAATGAACCCACCTAAAACAGGTGGGTGCCCTCATCGACTGTTCCAGCGTCCTTAACAACGAAGGATACCTGTACTAGGTACGACTGTGTGGGCTCCCTAAATAAACGCGACGGTTCACCCAGTTGCTCCGCGGGGGGCGGAATACCTACATCATAAAGCGGCACTTTATCGATTCCAGTCTTGACATTACAAAAATCGTGTCGGACGATTACGGCGCCTTGGGCTCGAGCCGTCTGTGGGGTTGATCCCTTTACGTTTGAGCTGCTGAATCGTTGTTTTGGAGCATGGTTTTATGCCGACGTCGTTGACCGAACTTTTTTCGCCCGCCTGCCATTTGTGTCCGCGCCGTTGCGGTGCGGCGCGCGATGAGGGCGCGCACGGCGTCTGCGGTGCTAACGACACGCTCAAGGTGGCCCGCGCCGCGCTTCATATGTGGGAGGAGCCGCCTATCTCGGGCGAGGCCGGTTCGGGCACGATCTTCTTTAGCGGCTGCTCGCTCAAATGTATCTACTGCCAGAACCACGAGATCTCGACCGGCAATTTTGGCCTTGAGATTTCGCCTGAGCGCCTGGTCGAGATTATGCTGGAACTGCAGGACCAGGGTGCCAACAACATCAATTTGGTGACGGTGACGCACTATGCGCACCTGTTGCCTGCCGCGATTGCCGCGGCACGGGCGCGCGGACTGGTTATCCCAATCGTCTACAACACGAGTGGTTACGAGCGCGCGAGTGCCGTGGCGGCGCTGGGCGACCTGGTCGATGTGTGGCTCACCGACTTTAAATATGCCGATGCCGGGCTTGCGCAGTCGCTCTCCCATATAAAGGATTACCCGCGTGTGGCCGTGTCGGGTCTGGCCCAGATGGCGCGCGAGATCGAGCGCCGCGGGGGAGAGTTGGTGGACGAGGACGGGCTTATGAAGCGTGGCATGATCGTGCGTCACCTGGTGCTTCCGGGGCATGCAGACGATTCGTGTCGCGTGCTGGACCTGGTGTGGCAGACGGTGGGCGACGTGCCGATCTCGGTTATGAACCAGTACACGCCCAATGCGCTCATGCGCGAGCAGGGCGGCGACCTGGCACGCGCCGTGACGCGTGAGGAGTACGAGCAGGTGCTCGACCATGCCGACGACCTGGGTTTTACGACGATGTTCTGGCAAGAGGGCGGCGCGGTAGACGAGAGCTTCACCCCGGCCTTCGACACCACCGGTGTTCTTACCAGCGCAAAGTAGTGCGTTCGTCGATGATTTTTCTGGGATGGGGATAAAAAATCATCGAGAGGATCGCCTGTTCGAAAAGTTGCCAAAATAGCCGCGCCCCAAAAAGACTGGTTATTGGGCGTTGACAGTTGGCGAGCCGTAGGTAAAATATCGACTTGTCCTGGGGACGTAGCTCAGTTGGGAGAGCGCTGCCGTCGCATGGCAGAGGCCGAGGGTTCGACTCCCTTCGTCTCCACCCTTGGATTTGATAAGCCGCTGACATTGTGTCGGCGGCTTTTTTTAAAAGAAAGGGCTATACCATGGCCGAGCTTGAGTCCCAACCATTGTCCGACGAGGAGCGCGCTGAGTTGGAAGAGCTCCGCGCTGAGAAGGCCCGCCGCGAGGCTCGGGAAGAGGCCCGTCGCGAGCGTGAGGAGCTGGCTGCCCTGCGTGCCGAGCGTGCGAAGGCCGAGGAGGTCGCCTCGAACGCCGCATCCGAGCGCAAGCCCGCGCCCGCACCCAAGCCCGCTGCTGCGAAGCCTGCACCTGCCGCGCCCAAACCTCAGCCTAAAAAGGCCGCTCGTCTTAAGTCCGTCGAGCCCAAGCCGAGCCGTGACGAGATGACCTTTGCCCAGCGCATGGTTACCTCCAAGGAACCTACGGGCGAGAACGAGATCCCTGGCATGGCGCCGGCTCAAAAAATCATCATTGTCCTTGCCCTCATCGCGTTTGTCATCTTTATGGGCTACACGATCCTGACCAGCATGGGCCTGCTCTAACCGATTTGCATCGGGCGTCATGTCCGCATGCTCTGCTCTCGTCCAACCCTCAAATTCTGCACCACACATCTGAAAGGTCGCCCCATGGCTTTGACCGACATCTCGCATCCCACCGACATTGCAATGCTCACCGATCTGTACGAGCTCACTATGGCCCAGGGCCTGTGGGAGAGCGGCAAGGCCAATGAGCAGGGTTGTTTTACCGCGTTTTACCGCGACCATCCCTTTGGCAGCGCCTATGCCGTCATGTGCGGCACCGCCGAGCTGCCCGAGCTAGTCGAGAATCTGCGCTTTACGCCCGAGGACATCGACTATCTAGCTTCGCTCCAGGCTCCGGCCGGCGGCGCGATGTTTAAGCCTGCATTCCTCGACTATCTGCGCAACTTCCGTGCGCACGTGAACATTGACGCCGTGCCCGAGGGCGAGCTCGTGTTTCCGCGCGAGCCCATGGTGCGCGTCACCGGCCCGTCGCTGGAGTGCCAGCTTCTCGAGACCGCGCTGCTCAACATCGTCGGCTTCCAGACGCTTGTTGCCACCAAGACGGCACGCGTGGTGTTGGCGGCCGACGGTCGTCCCGTGGCCGAGTTTGGCCTGCGCCGTGCCCAGGGTCCCGATGGCGGCCTGGCCGTTGCGCGCGCGAGCTACGTCGCCGGCTGCTCCTCTACGTCCAATGTGCTCGCCGGCCGCCGCTACGGTATTCCCGTCTTTGGCACGCATGCGCACAGCTGGGTGATGAGCTTCGATTCCGAGCTCGAGGCCTTCCGCGCCTTTGCCAAGTCGAGCCCCAAGAACTGTACGCTGCTCATCGACACCTATGACGTGCGCGAGGGCTGCGAGCATGCCATTACGGTTGCCAAGGAGATGGAGGCGGCGGGCGAGCGCCTGTCGGCTATTCGCATTGACTCCGGCGACCTCGCCAAGCTCTCCAAGTATGTTCGCGGCCGTTTTGATGCCGAGGGCCTGCCCTATGTGGGGATCTCGGTTTCTAACGATCTGGATGAGTACACGATTCAGTCGCTGCTCGACCAGGGCGCGCCCATCGACAGCTTTGGCGTGGGTACCAAGCTTGCGACCTGCTATGACCAGCCGGCGCTGGGCGGCGTGTACAAGCTTTCCGCCCGCCGTGCGAGCGAGGCCGACCCGTGGACGCCGGTGGTCAAGCTCTCCGAGCAGCCCTACAAGCGCACGATCCCGGGCGTGCAGCGTGTGCGCCGCTATTACGACGGCTTTGGCGGCCCGGTCTGCGACATGATCTACGACGAGGACCATCTGGCGGGGGAGGGCGCCGCGCGCGGCAATACCCTCGTGGCCGTGAATGATGCCGCCCTGGTGACCGACGTGTCCGAACTTGAGTATCGCGAGCTGCTGGTGCCGATCGTGCGCGACGGCAGTGCGGTGGCTCCGCGTGAGAGCATCCAGGACGCGCGCGAGCGCTGTGTTTGGGCGCTCGATCATCTGGACGCAGCTTTCAAGCGCTTCCTGTACCCGCAGACCTATGTGGTGGGCATGGAGCAGGGCCTGGCACAGGTGCGCGACGAACTCGTGCGCAAGAATATGGCCGCGGCTTCTGCCTTTCCCTGGGCTCACTAATTCCTTGGGCGGTAGGGGCGAGTCACGCTCCCTTGGCCGCCAGCTTGGCCGTTCGCTGAACAGTCGATTGGTTTGACGTATGACGACTTCTTATAAAACGATGGTGGTAAAGATCGGTTCGTCCACGGTGGTGGGCGCCGACGGCAAGGTCAACCGCACCTTTATCGGCGGGCTTGCCGATCAGGCCGCAGCCCTGCGCAAGCTCGGCTGGCGCCTGGTCGTGGTGAGCTCGGGCGCTATCGCCTGCGGCTATCCCGTGTTGGGCTTCGACCGCAAGCCGGTCGGCGACCTGCCGAGCCTGCAGGCCTGCGCCTCGGCTGGTCAGTGCATCATCTCGTCGGCCTACGACGAGGAGTTCCATGCACGGGATCTGCTCACCTCGCTCGTGCTGCTCACGCGCCACGACACGGCGCGCCGCACGTCCTATCTGCACGCGCGCGACGCCCTGCTGCGCCTGGTGGAGCTGGGCGTGGTGCCGGTCGTCAACGAGAACGATACCGTTACCGTCGATGAGATCAAGTTTGGCGACAACGACACGCTGGCGGCGCTTGTGAGCTGTCTGGTTTCTGCCGATCTGTGCGTGACGCTCTCGGACATCGATGGTCTCTATACTGCCAATCCGCATGAGGACCCCACGGCCGAGTTTGTTCCTGTCGTGCATAAGATCGATGCCAAGATTATTGCCTCGGCGGGCGATTCTTCCACATCGGTGGGCACGGGCGGCATGATTACCAAGATCCGCGCGAGCCGCATCCTGATGACGGCGGGCATTCAGAGCGTGATTTGCTCGGGCGAGGAGCCCGATGCGCTCGTGCGCCTCGCCCGCGGCGAGAGCGTGGGCACGCTGTTCGATCCGCCGGCGGAGCGTCTGGACATCGCGCCCCGCAAGCTGTGGATCGCGCTGGGCGACAAGGCACATGGGTCGGTGACGGTTGATGATGGTGCTGCGAAGGCGCTGGTTAGCCGTGGCTCTTCCTTGCTTGCGGTGGGTATTCGCGAGGTCGATGGCCAGTTTGCCGAGGGCGATGTGCTCGATGTGTGCGATCCGAGCGGTATGGTCGTCGCCCGCGGTATCGCCGAGGCCGATTCGGACGTGCTGGAGCTTGCAGCCGGCCGCCGCCAGGACCAGATCGCCAGCAACCGCCTGCTCGCTAACCTGGCCGAGAAGCCGGCGATACACAGGGATAACTTGATCGTATTTGCATAAAGAAAGACAGCGCTGCGGATCGTTTCCCGCAGCGCTGTCTTTCTCGTGCCGGCACTTGGGGACGTTCCTTATGTGCCGGCAGGTGGGGACACTCGTTTGCTAGAAGATCCGGCGCAGGTCTCCGCGGTTGAGGGCTTCGTCGAAGAGGTGCTTGAACACCGCGCTGCCGTGCAGGCCGTCGTGCTCGAACTCGTTGGTCACCCAGGCATGCGAGTTGCCCACGCGGCTGAGCGTATCGAGCTGCATGCCCGAATCGACGTACATATCGTCGAAATACACCGCGGCCTGGAGTGGCACCTCGTTGCAGGCTAGGCGCTGCGGGTCGTAGATCTTGTCCCAGCTGGTGTTTTCCATCAGCAGGTCCATGGCGGGCTTAAACGGCATAAGCTCGGGCATCTGCTCAAACATCCACGGGAACATGGCCTCGCCGGTAAACATGAGCGGGCGCGCGAGGGTGTCGAACTCGGCGCGGTGTGCCTTCTCTTCGGCCGCGGCCCAACCAATGGGCATAGTGTCGCCGTCGGCGTATATGAACTCCTGCAGCGTCCAGTACAGCGGATTCGTGCGCGTGTTGGTGCGCTCGAAGGCGCGCATCAAAAAGCTGTCAGATACCGAGGCGCCGCAGGTCAGCGTGCCGTCGCCGTCAACAAACGCGTGATCGATAATCCAATGCATGCGCTCAAAGCTCGGCTTCATGCCAAAGTCGCTGCCCATGAGCTGTAGGCGCTCGACCGTCATCGGCGAGCCGTCGGGCAGTACGGGCTTCTGAGCCTCGAGCGCATCGGCCAGGGCTGCCACGCGCTCGACGTCAGCGGGATAGCGGTCATAATACTGCTGCGTCTTGGCGGCCATACGCGGGAAGGTGTGCGCGTAGACCTCGCTTGCGCTCGCCGGCACGTGGGGGATTCCGCCGCAGGTAAAGCTCGCCGCCACGCCCTCGGGGAAGAGCGACAGGTAGCTCAGCGTCAAAAAACCGCCGTAGCTTTGGCCGAGCGTGACCCACGGCTTGCCGCCAAAGCCCACTAGGCGCAGGTACTCAAAATCGCGCACGATGGAGCTGGCGAGGTGGCGCTTGAGGAAGTCAGCCTGCGAGCGTGCGGCATCGGAGCCGGTCGCCGTCGCGCGCTCGCCCAGTGCGGCAATCGTGCGCCCGTCTACACAGCTGCTGCGCCCGGTGCCGCGCTGGTCGGGCAGGACGACGCGGAAGTGCTTGATGGCCTCCTCGATCCAGCCGTCGCTTGTGGGCGACAGCGGACGCGGGCTCTCGCCGCCGGGGCCGCCCTGCAAAAATAGGAGCAGTGGCAGATCGTCGTTGATGCGGTCGGGCGCGCAAGCCACGCGGTAGAAGAGCTTGATGCTCTCGGGCGCGCCGGCGATGGGTGCCGGCATAGCGCCGCGGCGCATGGTGCTGCCGACGGCCAGGAGCATCGGCTCCAAGCCGCGCCAGTCAAGGGGGACGTCGATGCTGTGGTCCTCGACATAAAGGCCGGGGACGTGGTACGAAGTGATGAGGGCCATGTGAGTCTTCCGTTCGTTGCGGTGTTTCGGGTTGACCAATTCTACCGCCGCGGGCGAGGCCATGCGCAAATCGGCTACCATGGTTGCAAACTTCTAGGAGAAAGGGCCGCCCATGTCGGTCGATATAGCCACGTATGTCCACGATCTTGCCGTTGCCGCCAAGGCAGCGTCGGCCTCGCTTGCCACGGCGAGCGATGAGCGGCGTCAGGAGGCCGTGCGCGCCATGGCCGCAGCACTGCGCAACGGTGTCGACTCCATCGTTGCCGCTAACGAGCTCGATATGTCCGCCGCGCGCGATGCGGGCACTTCGGCCGGACTGCTCGACCGTCTGCTGCTGACGCCTGAGCGCGTCGAGGGCATGGCCGCCGGTTTGGAGAAGCTCGCCGAGCTGCCCGATCCCGTCGGCCGCGTGCTCGACCACCGCGTGCTTGCAAGCGGCGTGGACCTGACCCGTGTGAGTGTGCCGCTGGGCCTGGTCGCTATGGTCTACGAGGCGCGCCCCAACGTGACGGCCGACGCCGCAGGCATCTGCATCCGTACCGGCAACGCCTGCATTCTGCGCGGCGGCTCGCTGGCCTATCACTCGTGCGCCATGATTTCCGAGTTGCTGGCCGATGCGCTCGAGGCCAAGGGTTTCCCGCGCGAGGCCGTCTCGATGATCGAGTCCACCGACCGCGAGGCCACCGGCGAGCTCATGAAGCTCCGCGGTATTGTCGACGTACTCATTCCGCGCGGAGGTGCAGGCCTGATCCAGCGCTGCGTGCGCGAGTCGCTTGTGCCGGTGATCGAGACGGGCACGGGCAACTGCCACATCTACGTGCATGAATCCGCCGACTTTGATAAGGCGCTCAACATTATCGTTAATGCCAAGACCCAGCGCGTAGGCGTGTGCAATGCCGCCGAGTCGCTGCTGGTCGACCGTGCTGTGGCCGATGCGTTTTTGCCCGCGGTCGTGACCGTGCTGCATGACCACGGCGTGCTCATTCACGGCGACGAGGCAACCTGCGCCGCATGCGCCGATGCCGGGCTTGTGGAGGGCGATGACTACGTCGCCGCGACTGAGGAGGACTGGGGTCGCGAGTACCTGGCGCTCGAGATGAGCGTGAGGGTCGTGGCAAACGAGGACGAGGCCATCGCACACATCAACCGCTACGGCACGATGCACTCCGAGGCCATCGTTGCCGAGGATACGGATGCTTGCGAGCGCTTCCTCGATGCTGTCGATGCCTCGGCCGTGTACTCCAACGCCAGCACTCGCTTCACTGACGGCGGCGAGTTTGGCCTGGGTGCCGAGATCGGCATCTCGACCCAAAAACTCCACGCCCGCGGCCCCTTTGCCGCCGAGGCCCTCACCACCTACAAATACAAGCTCCGCGGCACCGGCCAGGTCCGCCCCTAACGCCCGCGTAAAGAAAAACCACCACAAAGGTGCCTTTCCCCTTTGTGGTGGTTTTAGGTGGCGTGGGCGGTTAGGCCTGGAAGGTATCGCGGTCGGGGGCGAAGGACTGCATGGCCGCGATGGTGCGGTCAAAGAGCTCGGGGAGCTCCCAGCCCAACATCTCGGCACCCTGCGAAATCACGTCGCGCGAGCAGCCGGCGGCAAAGCGCTTGTCCTTGAACTTCTTCTTGAGCGACTTGGTCGTAAAGTCCATAACGCTCTTGCTCGGGCGCATGATGACTGCAGCGCCGATCAGGCCGGTGAGCTCATCGCAGGCAAACAGGATCTTTTCCATCTGCAGCTCGGGTTTGGGCAGCGAGGTATTGAAGTCCGACGTGTGCGTCTGGATGGCGCGAATGAGCTCGGGAGACGCACCTTCGCCCTTAAGAATCTCGGCAGCATAGATGGTGTGGCTCATGGGGTCGTCCTCATGCTCCTCCCAATCCAGGTCGTGCAGCAGACCGACGATGCCCCAAAACTCCTCGTTCTCGGGGTCGAACTCGCGCGCAAAGTAGCGCATAGTGCCCTCGACCGTCTCGCCATGGGTGATATGGAACGGGTCCTTGTTGTGCTCATTGAGCAGTTCGAACGCGCGGTCGCGGGTGATTCCGGCGGTAAGCGGCTCTGCCATAAGAGACTCCTTGTGCTCGTGGGTATCGATAAGAATGAATACTACTAGAACAAGAAAACCACCACAAAGGTGCCTGTTCCCTTTGTGGTGGTTTTTGGCGCGGATGGGTTAGTTGAGGGCGGCTTGGGCTAGGCGGGCTTCGGCGGCCTCCTCGGTGACGCCAAGGGCCACGGCGAACTCCTCGATGGAGCGGCGTTTGGCCTCCTTGAGTACGCGCATGTAGTAGGAGCTGGGTTTTTTATCAGCTTCCTCGGCCTGGCGAATGCGGTGCATCATGGTCTTTGCCACGCGGACCGTCTCCGGCGCGCCCAGCTTGAGCTGCTGCTTAAAGTGTGTCTCCTCAAGCGAGCTGTTGCGCTCGGTAAAGGTGTCGCACTCCAGCTCGTCATAGTGGCTCAGCAGGTGCTCGGCATCTTGCTGAGAGATGGCGGCGTGCAGACGGTCGGCCTGCGCCACGGGGTACATGAGGATCGTCTGCGCATGTCCCTGCTTGGTCTCGAGCAGCAGCATGGGCTGCGGTGTGTCGTCCCTAAAACCGACGACGGTGCAGACTCCCTGGCCCGGATGAATGACGTGTTGACCGATTGAGAACATGCTACCTCCAACTTATACGAATTTACGTATGTCTAGAATAACACGCTGACGTGCGCAAACCCGTACTTTATGCAGGAAAAACACACAACTCTGATAGGTAAGAGTATTCGATAACAGACGCAGCTCATTCACGCCTTTATGCATTTTCAACGCCTGCATAATCTGCAGGCAGACCGGCATCTTTGAGTGACTCCATACAAGCTGTAGTCATTTTTGTGCATATGCAATATCTATTAGCTTTACCCTGCGACAGTGCCCGTCGCTTGTGATAGAGTGCTACAAACTCTGGCTTTTGCCCTACGAGTGACCAAGAGCTCGGGGGCTTTAACACAAGGAGGATCTATGCCCGAGAAGATTGAAGAGCTGGTACGCGCTGCGCTTGCTGCGGCCCAGGAGGCCGGCGACCTTTCCGCATTTGAACTTGACGATTGCGCTATCGAGCGACCGGCTGACACTTCTCATGGCGAGTGGACCTCTACCATGGCCCTGAAGTCCGCCAAGCTGGCCCACTGCGCCCCGCGCAAGATCGCCGAGGCCATCGTTGCCCATATGCCCGAGGACCCCGCGATCGAGAAGGTCGAGATCGCAGGCCCCGGCTTCATCAACTTCTACCTCTCCGTTGCCGTCAAGAATGCCATCTTTGGCGAGGCTCGCGAGAAGGGTATGGACTTCGCTAAGTCCAACGTCGGTGGTGGCCTGAAGACCCAGGTCGAGTTCGTTTCCGCCAACCCCGTCGGCCCCATGCACATCGGCCACGGCCGCTGGGCCGCGCTGGGCGACTCGCTCTGCCGCGTTATGGATCACGCCGGTTACGACATCCAGCGTGAGTTCTACATCAACGACCACGGCTCTCAGATGAACACCTTCGGCAACTCCATCAGCACGCGCTATATGCAGCTTGCCGACATCATCGCCAAGCAGGGCGTGGATATCGACGAGGCTCACAAGCTGCTGATCGCCGACCGCGACGCCTTTGTTGCCGACGAGAGCGACGAGCATCCCGAGACCCATCCGTATCAGGACAACTTTGCCGAGACCCTAGGCAAGGACTCCTACGGCGGCGACTACATCATCGACGAGGCCGCCGAGTTCTGGCGCACCGACGGCGATAAGTGGGTCAACGCCGATCCGCAGGAGCGCATGGAGAGCTTCCGCGAGCGCGGCTATGTAAAGATGGTCGACAACATGCGCGACCTTTGCCATGCCGTCAACTGCGACTTCGATCGTTGGTTCTCCGAGCGCTCGCTGTATGTGAAGGACACCGAGGGCGAGACCGCCGGCACCTCCGCCGTCGACCGCGCTTTTGAGAAGCTCGACAAGATGGGCTATCTCTACACCAAGGACGGCGCCCTGTGGTTCCGCTCCACCGACCTGGGCGATGACAAGGACCGCGTTCTGATCAAGTCCGACGGCGAGTACACCTACTTCGCCTCCGACGTTGCCTATCACTGGGATAAGTTCCAGCGCGTCGACCACGTCATCGACATCTGGGGCGCCGACCACCACGGCTACATCGAGCGCGTCCGCTGCGTCTGCGATGCCTTGGGTTACCCCGGCAAGTTTGAGGTTCTGCTGGGCCAGCTCGTCAACCTGCTGCGCAACGGCAAGCCCGTCCGTATGTCCAAGCGTAAGGGCACCATGGTGACCCTGCAGGAGCTCGTCGACGAGGTCGGCTCCGACGCTGCCCGTTACACCCTCATCTCCAAGAGCTCCAACCAGATGGTCGACTTCGATATTGAGGCCGTCAAGAAGCGCGACAACTCCAACCCGGTGTACTACGTGCAGTACGCTCACGCCCGCGTGTGCTCCATCCTGCGCCGTGCCGCTGACGTTACGCCCGAGCAGGCTGACGAGATGGGCATGAGGGCCGTCGCCGCCAAGGCCATCGGTGAGAACGTCGATTACTCGCTGCTGACCGACCCGACCGAGCTCGCCCTTTCGCGCAAGCTCAACGAGCTCACCGACCTCATCGCCAGCTGCGCTCGCGACCGCGCCCCGTTCCGTCTGACGCACTTTGCTGAGGAACTCGCCGGCGACTTCCACAGCTTCTACGCTGCCTGTCAGGTGCTGCCGAGCGAGGGCCGTCCCGTCGACCCCGAGCTTTCGCGTGCCCGTCTGGCCGCTTGCGATGCCGTCCGTGTGACGCTCGCCCTGGTGCTCACCCTCGTTGGCGTTTCCGCGCCCGAGCAGATGTAAGCTACGGGTCATTTGACCGTACAGACTTGGTTTAACTAAGCCTTGAAAGCCCGATCTCCCACGGAGGTCGGGCTTTTTGCAAACGCCGACGTATTGACGAATTTGGAACTGCTGGAAATACGAAACTATGCCGGTTTACTACGATGAAATGAGAAATTCCAACTACGCCGGCTTTTCGCAAAAAAGTGCAAGGCATCTACCTGCGGTTTTAGTTCAACAAGTTTCGGAGTGATCGCGGTTGAGCGATTCATCGTAGTAAACCGCCACAGTTTTGGCGGAGGCAGTCAGATTTGTGGGTGTTAAACCAAAGATTGTCCCTTTTGACTAGTCGTTTAAGAACGTCCTCAATGACTAAGTTGCAGGTGGTTGCGGTTGTGTTACACTAACGCTGCGTATATGACGCAAATATCTCGATACAGATCAATGATGTCCGTCGGTATTTGACGGAGCTAGACTGTTTAGCCGCCCTGAAGGTTTATGCAGGGAGCATGTGATCACAGGGCTTGAAAAGAAAGTTGAGCAAACACTGTGTCTGATCAACAGCAAGAAAACGAAATAACGACGACGCAAGCCGCTCCCGCTGCACCGGTTGCGTTGGACCAGGTCGCGGCGCCCGCGCAAGCCTCGGCTCCTGAGACGCCTAAGGCTGCTTCGACGTCTACGCCTTCAGCGGCTGAGAAGGCCGTGCCTGCAACTGGTGAGGAGGCTGCTCCGGCAAAGCCCAAGCGTACGCGCCGCACGGCCAAGTCTGCTGCTGACGGCGAGGAGGTCACCAAGCCCAAGCGCCGTACCACGCGCACGACGCGCGTCAAGCGCACCGTTGCAGCTGACTCCTCGGAGCCGATTTCCGATGAGGTCGCGCAGGCGCGTGCGTTGGCGCAGATTAGCGAGGCTCAGGTGGTGCGCGCCCGCCGTCGTGCTGCCGAGCGCGAGGCCGCGGCTCTGACCGAGCTTGCAGCTCCGTCTGTGCCCGAGACACCTGCCGCCGACCAGCCGACCGAGAAGCCGGCACCGCGCACACGCCGTCGCACGGCTGCTAAGGCCGAGCAGGTTGCCGATCAGGTAACCCTCGAGCTCACCGAGGCTTCGGTTCGTTCCGCGGCAGGGGAGGGCGCATCGCCTGCTGAGTCCGCTGCGCCTGTCGAGGCCAGCGAAGTTCCCGTTGTCGATCCGGCTTTGCGCCCGCACCGTCGCGGTCGCAAGCCCAAGGCCTTCGTCGAGGCAGAGAAGGC
This sequence comes from uncultured Collinsella sp., assembly GCA_902470905.1. Taxonomy (GTDB): domain Bacteria; phylum Actinomycetota; class Coriobacteriia; order Coriobacteriales; family Coriobacteriaceae; genus Collinsella. The sequence goes on from CABRIC010000052.1 coordinate 13,889, forward strand.
CGCAGCCGCAGCTGCAGCCGCTCGGGATGCTGCGGCGACCGCCGAGTCTGCAACCGCTGCCGATGCACCCGTCCAGGATGCTACGACTTCCGAGGCCGCTCCCGCCGATGTCGAGCCCGCCGACGTCCGTCCTGGTCGCAGCCATCGTACTGCTGCTAAGCGCACGTCCAAGGCCAAGACTGCCAAGAAGGGTGCGTCCGAGGATTCCGCCGAGACGACCGCCGATGCATCGACTGATGCCGCCGAGCCCCAAGACGTCGAACAGTCTGCGTCCGAGAAGCCCAAGCGCGGTCGTAAGAAGTCCGCTAAGGCCAAGGCGTCCGAGCAGCAGGCCGAGGCCGAGCTGCAGGGCGATTCCAAGGCCGAGGCCAGCGATGATACTGCGGCTAACGCCGATGCCGCCGCAACCGATGGCGCCGCGCCCGCCGAGGCCGAAGACGGCGCTCGCCCCAACCGTCGCCAGCACAAGCGCAACGACGAGCGCAACGAGCGCAAGGACGAGCGCAACAACGACCGCCGCAACCGCCAGCGCGATCGCAAGCAGCGCAACAAGGAGCGTAATGCCGCTCCCACCGAGCCCACGCTTTCGCGCGAGGAGCTCGCGGCCATGAAGGTCGCCGAGCTGCGCGAGAAGGCCAAGGCTGTCTCTTATACACATCTCCGAGCCCACGAGACGCTACGCTATCTC
>CABRIC010000053.1 GCA_902470905.1 uncultured Collinsella sp.
ACTTGGCGCAGTCTTTTGGCCTCGCCCTGAGAACGAGTCGGTTAACCCGTACCCCGTTACGAAAGCCGTCCATAAAGGTATTTCTTTCTATAGGCTTCGTCGAAGGACGTTGAAGCTGTTCATTGTTGGCCACAGCTAGACCAGGATCAACCGGCAAAAGCTCAAGGTCCGTCATTTCTAACAGTTCTCGACCCTTGTCTGTCTGCACAAGTGCGAGGGATATCCCGTTCGCGACCTCATCAGAAAGCTCGCTACCCCATGAATCGCCAAGCGTAATATCGGAGACACGATCACCCTTGGCGTAGCGGCAGGAGTAGCAGCCTTCCGTATACGGTAAACCCGAGAGGAAAGCAATCGAGTAGCGATCGCGGACACTCGTCCTACCCACAGTTTCAGCTCCGCGATAGCGGAGCTGAAACTGGACTTTCTTTCGAAAGTCCAGTATCAGCTCATTAGACAGGTTGTTACCTGTCTCTTCCAAGAATCGGCTCAGGACCTTGGGGGACGGTGAACCATGACAGATAAGGTCGATGGTGTAAAGGGAATCGGCTAAACGGCTTCCAACGAAGTTACGCATCGCAGCAACCTGACAAGGAAGACCGATAAAGAGAACCCTTTGACCACCTTGCAGGGCCTCCCTAACCTCGCGGTACGCACCAAGCGGATTGCTTTTGACGTATTTGGAGCCTTGGGCCCTCCTCAAGTAATCCGCATCAGAAGTGAGGCGGAACCGGAACTCACCGCCCTCCTGTGCACATGAACACACTAATCCATTTGACGCCACAAACGCCTCCGAGATGGCCGTAGCCAGACCCCCGGACGAAGATGACATTCTGAGCGATGTATCTTTCGCCCACCCCTGTAGCCACTCGAGAGGACGCAACGAAGATGGGGATACCATCTGGGGACACGTTTTCTCGCACAGTCCACATCCCACGCACCTTGTAGGATCAATACGGGCGTTATACGCCTCAATCGTATCCTCAATGGCAATCGCTCCATGTCGGCATGAATCGACGCAGGCCATACAGCCAGCGCACATATCCTTCTTGCATACCGTCCTAGTGCCAACGTTTGACAATGCCCTACTCCTCAATCATGCTCTTGAGCTGCGCTAGGGACTTCTCCCTCTCCGCACCCATCACGTCGTTGACCCGACCAAAGTCAATCTGCTTGGATGCTAACTCGACATCATCTAGATTCTGAAGCACTCTGTCCGTGAGGTCCGTGAGTCGCAGAATACTCACGTTCCTGCTCGAGGTTCCGTTCTTGGGCAGCACTTCTACCAGCGGCGTATTGAGATTTATGGCAAAAGCCGTACCGTGGAACGAGTCCGTGACTAGGCATGCTGCGTTGTCGACATACGAGAGAAACTCAGCAAGCGTCGGCAGCCACTTGAACTTGCCCTCGCGTGAGGCCTGGTGCAGGCTTGCGGAGATCCGTATCAGGGGCAAGCCAAGCTTTTTGGCAACCTTCACGGCGTACTGCCCCACCGTCGGGTCGCTGTGAATCTGGTAGACGAGGATGTATTCGCCCTTCGGGGCAGGCGCCGCCATCCTTCTCCACGCCTCGCCATCAAGCAGCAGCGTGGGATCGACAACCTGTCCGGCCTCTATGCCCCACGAGGCAAGCTGCTCGCGCGCGGCATCCTCGCGTACGAACACGGCCTCATATGCTCGAAGGTCCTCGAGAAACCTGGGGCGCACGCTATCCGGGATATTCTTCTTACCAAAGCTTGCCGCATATGAGATGCGCCTTGCGCCCTCGGGAGCAAACTCAAGCGCGTATGACAGGTCGTATGCGCCCGAGCTGATGGGACCCCACACCTGATCGCTTCCAGTCATATAGACATCGGCCTTGGGCGGATTAGCCTTCAGCTCCTCCAGGGATGCATAGTGAGGGCTCATCTTAAGCAGCTGGGAACGCTCACGCGCAAACCGCTTGCCCGCCACCCTTGTCTCAGGCTCCATCAGAAGTCTGTAGACAGACTTCTTCAACGGGTTCCCGTTCCAGGACGGCTTTGTCGAAAGAAGCGTCCTCACTTGCTGGGATACGTCCTCACAAGCAGGTACATAGTCCATAATCTCGAACTCATGCCCCAAGCTCTCTACCGCTCGTTGTGTCGCATATGCCTGGAGCAGGGAGCCATAATTAGAGATTGCGTGCCTGGTTATGCAGGATACTTTCACGTGTTTCCTCCGATTGATATCGAGCAACCGCTATTTCTGAATTTTTGCATTCGATTTTTCCACCCGGCTGCACTACAGCGCCTCCTCAGTCTCGTACACGTGCGCGTCGGCTCGGCTTGCGTCGGAAAGGCCGTCGTTGATCGCGGCGTGCATGTCGCAGGTGGAAAGAGCGTCCAGCTCCTCCTTCGTCACCTTGCCCGACTCGTAGTCGCGCACGATGGGGAGCTCGTGCATGTCGAACTTCTTGCCGGGCTTGAGCTTGTGCGCCAGCACCCACGACGCGGGTTTCCAGATGTACTTGTGCATGGCAGGAGACACGGAGCCGATCATCCAGCAGTTGCGGTCGCAGTGGCGCACGCAGCCGCGCACTTTCTCGGCCTGGGCGCTCTCCCACAGCTCATCCCAAGACTCGTCGTTAAGGTTGCCCATAACGAGCTTCTCCTTGGTGCCGTTGCAGGGCATGACGTCGCCGTAGGGGTCGATGAAGAACGTGTCGAACGCCATATCGCACGGGAGCAGGCGCTTCTGCCCATAGATGTAGTTGATGAGGCCCATGTTGAAGTACGCGCGGAACCACTTCTTGGGCTCGTTGGACTTGAGGAGCTCGTTTACCAGGTCCTCGAAGTTCTGGGCCACCATGGGACGGTCCTTGATGATGTTCTTCGCCTCGACAAAGTAGAAGCTGTTGTGCAGGCTGGCGGTGGCGAACTCCATGCCGAGCTCGTCGGAAAGCTTGTACAGCGGCACCAAGTCCGCAGCGTTGCGATCCTGCACCGTCATGCCAAAGCCCACGTCCGGGTGCTTCATTTCCACGAGCTTCTTGAGCGTCTCGTAGCCGCGGTTGAAGCCGTTCTGGAGACCGCGGATCTCATCGTTGGTCTGCTGCAGACCCTCGATGGAGATGCGGATTCCCACCTGGGGGAATTCCTCGGCAAGGGCGATGATGCGGTCGGTGAAGAAGCCGTTGGTGGAGATGACGATGCGGTCGGACTTCTTGTACAGCTCGCGCACGATATCCGCAAGGTCGGTCCTGATGAAGGGCTCGCCACCGGTGATGTTGGTGAAGTACATGCGCGGGAGCTTCTTGATCACGTCGAGGGAGAGCTCCTCCTCCGGACGGCTGGGAGCCTTGTAGCGGTTGCACATGGTGCAGCGCGCGTTGCAGCGGTACGTTACGATTACGGTTCCGTTGAGTTTCTTCTCGGCCATGGGTTAGGCCACCACCTTCCGGTCAATTAGTTCTTGATACAGGGAGACGAGATTCCGGATGTATTCCTCTTGATTACAGTTCTCTGCCACGAATGAACGGCAATGCGCGCTCATCGCGGCGTAAGCCGCAGGATCGGCGGCCACCGCCGCACCCCTACGGATTGCATCTGCGAGTCCTGCCTCATCGTGGGCTTCAGCCAGGAAGCCCGTTTCACCCTCACGTACCAGCTCGGGTATTCCGCCCATGTTCGTACCGATAACGGGCTTGCCCGCGGCGAGTGCCTCGAGAACCGCATATGGCGCGTTCTCGAGCCACTCTGACGGCGCAGCCGCCAGAGTGGCTCGATTCACAAGTCCGCGCAGGGCGTCACCGGTTTTATATCCAACCAGCTCAATCCTCGAGCTTATTTCGTTTGGCATTGCGGAAACTTTGACCTTCACAGCATCACATTCAGGGCCATCGCCTGCAATAACAAGACGCCAATCAGGGATCACCGGTGCCGCCTTCTCAAAAGCATGCACGAGCGTTAACACGCCTTTCTCGCGAGAAAGGCGTCCCAGATACAGCATGTAGGGATCTTCATTATTTTGGTTGGCAACTTCCCGTGATATCGAATCGGGATTCAGGAAATTCCGCATGAGGACAAGCTGACGCTCGGGAAGCCCCGCTTCAATAAACTTGTTCCGCATGAACTCACTCGGGCAGATGATGCGATCAAGACGTGAATAGGTTTTGTGCCGTTTAAGCCACTCCGCCTCAGCCACCGCTAACGCGCTTTTTGCGATCGAACCCTTTACGCACTTCTTCTTAAGGCAATTGCCAAAATGACCCCCGAGACACGAATCGCAAACGTTGCCCTCGGAATCAAGCATAAGATAGCTCGGGCAAGCAAGAATCAAGTCGTGCGAGGTATACACAACCGGCGTTGGATGCTGCTTTAGCCAAGGAGCGTCCAAGATGGAAAACGTAATCTGCCTATGAGTGAGATTGAGATGGATTACATCGGGCTGGAATTCACGGCACAGCGCATCGAACTTCTCGCGCGCCTCTTTGGAATACACAAGTGCCTGCGCGGCCTTCGCCTTATCGACAATAGAGCTCGGTCCGTTATAGTCGCGATTCGTTACAAAGTAACGCGACCACTCAGTCGGCTCATTACGCTCATCCTCCATGCTGAAGAAGGCAACTTCATGCCCAAGAGCGCGAAGACCATCGGCAAGAGCAAAGTAGTACGTCTCGCTTCCACCCTTGCGCCAATGAAACTTATTTACAAGAAGGATCTTCATTACGCAACACCCTCATACAAAGCAAGCGTCCTTTGGACGACGCTGTTCCAGTCATAGCCATTAATCGCGCGGTCACGTGCCATGGCGCCCAGCCTCTCCGCTTGGGCAGAATCCGCTATCAGGCCTTGAAGCACGTCGCGCAGCGCCCCCGCGTCTCCGTGTGGGAACGTGAGCCCGCAACCCTGCAGAACATCCGCGCACTCGGGAATATCCGAGGTAACGCATGCCGCACCGTGAGACATGGCCTCCAGCAAGCTCATGGGCAGGCCCTCAACGTCGGAGGGGAGCGCGTAGCAATACGCGTTGGAGTACAGCTCGGAGAGCAGGTTGCCCTCAACGTGGCCGGTAAAGAGCGCGCGGGGGTCGGACGCGGCAGCCTCTTTGAGCGCCACGGCGTAGTCGTCCGTATCGGAGGAGTCGCCCGCGATAACCAGGCGCTTATCCGTCTTTACCTGCTTGTACGCCTCCACCAACAGTTCCGGTCGCTTCTCGGGCACAATGCGACCGAGGTAGAGGACATAGGAGCCCTGGGTGAGCCCCAAGCGCTCGGAGATCTCCTTCGCGGGAAGATCCGCCTCGGGAGTGATGCCGTTGGGAATGAGCGTAGCCTCGCGGCCGTAAGCCTCCTTGAAGTACTCCTGATTGCCCCGGGAAAGCACGATGAGCGCATCCGCGCACTTGGCCGCCGTCGCCTCGCCGAACTTGATGTACTTGGAAGCCAAGCCGCCCCATTTTGCACGCTGCCAGTCCAGGCCGTGGATCGTTGCCACGGTCCTGATGTCCGCGGAACGCGCAAAACGAAGGGGGACGCACGGCCCCTCTGCGTGATAGTGAATTACGTCTGCCCCGTCTTTGATGGCGGCCCTTGTTGCGGCAAAGCTGCTCGTGAGCGCAGAGAGCCCCTTGATGTCCAGAGCCTTTACGGGAACGATGCGGTAGCCATCCTTCTCGTAGGACTCGGAAGGAGCTCCTTCGCCCATACGGTCGTAGCAGGTTACTTGGTGACCAAGGTCTGCCATACGGCGAGCAAGCTCGCCTACCACCACTTCTACGCCGCCCTCGCGCGAACCCGTTCTCTTTTGGCCTATCATGGCGATGCGCATGCTACACGGCACCTTCCCCAGAGAACATCGTCTTCAGCGTGCCGAATATCAACCGTAGGTCCTGGAGCAGACCGCGATTCTCTATGTAGCGAAGATCCAGTTCTACCATTTCGTTGAAGCCCAGATAGCTGCGGCCCATTACCTGCCAGGGCCCGCTGCAGCCGGGCTTTACGGCAAGGCGCTTCATGTCATGCTCGCTGTACAAGGCAACCTCGCGCGGCAGGCCGGGGCGCGGGCCAATGAGGTTCATTTGGCCCAAGAACACGTTGATAAGCTGGGGCAGCTCGTCGATACTGTGCTTGCGAATGAAGTTGCCCACGCCGGGAATAATGCGCGGGTCGTGCTTCATTTTAAACATGGGGCCGGTGGCCTCGTTTTGAGCCTGCAAGTCCTTGAGCATTTGGTCTGCGTTGGGCACCATGCTGCGGAACTTATAGATCTTAAACAGGTAGAATGTGCCGTCTTTGCGCACGCGGCCCACGCGCCACTGCGAATAAAGGGGGCTGGCGCCCGGGCTCTTAATGCAAATGACCATGCTCAGAATTACCCCGGGTATAAAGAGCAATACCAAGGCTCCGCCGGCGGCGACAATGTCCACCGTACGCTTAACAACGCGGTAGAGTCTGCGCCCAAGCTCGGGCTTCACGCCGGAGTTCGCACCGCGCAGCATCTCGGTGGCCTCTTCGTTTGTAAGGTAATCCCCCGCAGCACCCGCTGCGGCAGGGACGGAATTCGCCATGGCAGCGGCGCACGTCTCCCGTGCACCCTGCTCCATGGTCATTATCGTAGGCTCCAAGAGCCCCTTCCCCCGATACTTTTTTGCTTTCGGTCGTCCGCTTGCGAGCTTGCAGCTAGGCGATCGCTTTTCTGTGATTGCGCATGACGCGCTGTTCGTTTGAAAGCACCGCAAGGCCAACGCGGGTAGTTATGCGTCGGCCGCACAGGTTGAGCTCCAAAAGGGCAGTGCTCTTGCGTCTGTTAATGGTTTTGATAAGGCCTTCGTGGCCCAGCAGCGGACCTGCCGTCACTACGACCTTGTCACCGTCTTTTAGGGCCTCGCTCATGGGCACAACGCGGTCTCCCCTATGCGTAAAGCCACCAATAAGCTGGACCTCTTCTTTTGCCAGCGGCACAAACTGACCGTCCTGGGATAACACCCTGGCAAAGTCATCCATGCGCAGCAGATACTGTTGCACGGTTCGGGGATCTGCCGTATCGCAGATAAGATAACCGGGAAAGAGCGGCTTGGTCGTATCGACCCATTCGCCGTGTACCTTGATCTCGGTTTGAAATTGGGGATAAAAGAGCTCCAGCATGGCGCTCGCCGGCACCAAATGCTCGATGCGCTTGCGCATTACGTCTTCGCGACCGTTAATGACCTGGATCACATACCACACGAGCACCACCCCCTTGCTGTCTTACGTGTGGCTCACGGGGTTTGGGTATGGCTTCGCCAGGGCGCTTGTGCGCGAAGGCGCTCCATATTCAAACCCTGAGCCCAGTTAGACAAGCACGTGGCTCTGCCCCACCGTGAACGGTATGTATAAAAGCAGCGCTGAGGTTGTAGGCGCGGTTCACAAACTTACCTAAAACCTCAGTTGGCTGCGTGCGAACTAGTCAAGCAGATGCAAAACTGGACCGCACGCAAACAGCTGAAGGACTGCTTCACTTTGGCATACAAGCTATTAATGCATCTTATAATTAACGCAATGCAAATTAATAACGTCGCATAACTTCTTTATTGGAGCTCGTGGTGTTTCTGGCACCGCCGTTACGGCCGGATGCTGATCGACCCTGCGCTTAGCGACTTGCTGGAGCCGCGAGCACAGTTGAACTCATGTAACGCTAAGTATCCTAGCACAAGCTGGTAACGAAACTGATTTGGCTTGTGGTGGACAACATATCGTTCATTTAGCGTGTTCAAGGGTGTTGTTTTGGAATGTTGTTCACATTGATGCAGGTTATTGAGGTATTGGCGGTGATTGGGGGCGTTCCTTAAGCACAAATGGAACGGCGAGCTGCACTGGTAATTGCGTTAGTCTAACAAACTATGTACAGACATGGGAAATAAATTGTGCAACTTTTTGTTGGCATAGGTGGGGTTTGTGGCGCGTAGTGTTTTGGCATGAAAAAAGGCCTTCGGAATTCCGAAGGCCTTTACATTCACGATGGTGGAGACGAGGGGGATCGAACCCCTGACCTCTTGACTGCCAGTCAAGCGCTCTCCCAGCTGAGCTACGCCCCCGTGACGAGGAGATACTATAGGGGAAGATTCTTAGTTGTGCAAGAAGTTTTTTGCAATTGATCCTCGCACTTACGGGTTTTCCTGGGACGGGGCAAAAATAATCACTCTAAGAGCGATTATTTTTATCCGCCGTCCCGATAAAACCCTGATGCAGCAAATACGCTATTGCAGTACCGGTGTGGACTTCGATCTTTGCAGTAGATCTTACTATGTTGCTAATGCCTGTGTCGGCCAACAAACCCAGGGGGCTGTGATCTAGTTCCCACTCTAGGCCGTGCTCGCTAACCTCGGTATTGGGGGCTATGGCGATGATAGAAAACGTCTTGCCTTCGGCACCTTCGATGGCCCAGGATTCGCCTCCGTGCAGGATACGGGCCGTGGTCTCGTCCTCCACAATCCAGACAGGGGCGTCCTTGTAGCCTGCAAGCAACCCCAGTACGGAAAGTGCCATGTCCGGGCGGCCGCCCGTAGCGCAAGTCGCAACCACATCGGCACCCGGCCAGCGACGGCGGACGGAATCGAGCGCCAGTGCCAGATCGATATAGTCCTTGTATGGGTCGTGACGCTCGACCTCAAAGGCCTCGGCGGCGTCGACCAGCGCGCGGCCGGCGACACTCACCGTGTCGGCGTCCCCTACATATACATCGCAGCCCAGTCCCGCGCCCAGCAGCGCATCGAGTCCGCGGTCCACGGCGACAACGTGGTCGCACTCCCCTGCTAGCCTACGCAACAGATCCGCGCTCGCCACCACGGGCGAGCCGCAGACCACTAATACCTTGCAAGCCACAGCCCTCGCCTATCCCTCAAACGAAAGCACGCGGGCCAAATCCAGGTCCTCATAGCTGTCGATAAAGATATCGCAGTTGTCGCGCACATCGTCGCGCTTCATGCGGCCATGCGGGTCATAGATGCCCACGCGCTTAAAGCCGGCGGTGCCAGAGCTCTTAAGGCCAAAGACGGCGTCCTCAAACACCCATGCGCGCTCAAACTTGTGCCCATGGCGCTCCTCCAGGCGGCGCAGCGCCAGTTCGTATACATCGGGGAATTGCTTGGAGCGTCCCGCCTCGCCCGTCGTGGTAACAAACTCCATGTAAGCGTCGAGCCCCGCACCTGCGAGCGCAGACTGCACCAGCTCGGCCGGCGTGGACGTAGCCACGCACATGGCAATGCCCGCTGCCTTCGCCTGCTCCAAAAACGCCAGGAGCCCCTCGCGCGGCGGCACCTTGGAGTAGCCATCGATCAGGATGTCGCTCAGCTCGCGATACAGCTCCTCGCCATTCGCGCCAATGCCCCACGTGTCGTGGTAGGCCTGGCACTCGTCCTCGAGCGACAAATGCTCAAACTGGGCAAAATCGTCGACCGTCACGTCGACACCGTGGCGGTGCAATAACTCGGGCTGGGCATAGGCCCAAACGGGCGTGCTATTTACCAGCGTGCCGTCGCAATCGAAAACAAAAGCAACCTTGGGAGCGGCGGTATGGGACATAAACGAACCTTTCGATATCAAATGGTAAACATCCTGCTAAAAACGTTTTACCAAACGTCAGCCAAACAATTTTGAAACCCAAATTGGTAAAACTGTCAAGAGTTTTACCACGTCAAATCTGCCAGTGGTATAAACATGTCGCTTACCGATTAAACGCCCCCGCAAATCCGCTTTCGTCCATAAAACTAACGCACAGGTGTTATCGTAGTTTCTGCCGAAAGTTCCACCGAGCACGCGAGGTGGAACGAATCACAGAAACTTCGCCGTCCCTTCGATTCGTGCAGCCTTGGACCTTTCGCATCTAGTCACCAAGGCAACACGCTGCCGCGTCATGATGGGATCAAACGTGAGCGATACAAAGCTAAAGCCAACGGCTAAAAAGCCCGCAACCCGCAAACCGGCTCCGCACACACCGGAGCTCTCCAAGGACGATGTCTACCTGTTTGGCATTGGAATGTGGGAGCGCAGCTGGGAAAAGATGGGCGCGCATCCCGACACGCAGCAGCGCACGCGCGGCTGGCGCTTTTGCGTTTGGGCGCCCGACGTAAAGAGTGTCCATGTCATTGGTGAATTTAACGACTGGGATGAGGAAGCCAACCCGCTGGTGCCCGTGCATACGAGTGCTATTTGGGAAGGCTTTATTCCTGGCGCCGAGCAGGGTCAGCTCTATAAGTATCTCATCGAGACCAACGAGGGCGAGAAGCTCTACAAGGCCGATCCGTATGCCTTTAAGGCCGAGTGCCCTCCGGGTACCGCCAGTGTGCTGTGGACCCTCGATGGCTACAAGTGGAACGACGCCGCGTGGCTCAAGCGCCGCGCCGACCACAACCACATGTCGCAGCCGCTCAACATCTACGAGGTGCATATTGGCTCGTGGAAGCGCCACGGCGACGCGCCGCAGGGCGAGCCCGACGAGTACGGCAACTACCCCGGCCCCATGGATCCCTTCCCCGCGCAGCGCGGTGAGTTTTACACCTACGACGACCTATCGGTGGAGCTCGTGGACTACGTGCGCGACATGGGCTACACGCATATCGAGGTCATGCCGCTTATGGAGCATCCCTTCGACGGCTCCTGGGGCTACCAGACGACCGGCTACTACGCCGCCACGTCGCGCTACGGCAACCCGCAGCAGCTCATGCACTTTATCGATGCGTGCCACGAGGCGGGCATCGGCGTGATCATGGACTGGGTGCCCGGCGGTTTTTGCGCCGACTCCCACGGTCTTGCCACCTTTAACGGCCACATGCTGTTTGAGCACGAGATTCACCCCAACTGGGGCACGCATAAGTTCGACTTCGCCCGCGGCGAGGTCCGCTCCTTCCTTGTCTCCAACGTGCTGTACTGGCTCGAGAACTTCCACGTGGACGGCATTCGCATGGACGGCGTATCCAGCATGCTGTACCTCAACTTTGGCATCGACGATCCCGGCCAAAAGAAGTTCAACAAGTACGGTACCGAGGAGGACCTGGACGCCAGCGCGTTTATCCGCCAGGTCAACTGCGCCGTGGAGGCTCACTACCCCGACGTGATGATGATGGCCGAGGAGTCCACCGCGTGGCCGCTCGTGACCTACCCGCCGCAGGACGGCGGCCTGGGCTTCCACTACAAGTGGGACATGGGCTGGATGAACGACACCCTGCACTACATGCAGACCGATTTTCCATGGCGCCCCGGCAACCACGGGCTACTCACGTTCTCCATCATGTACGCCTTTACCGAGAACTTTATTTGCCCGCTGAGCCACGACGAGGTCGTGCACGGCAAGTGCTCGCTCATCGGCCGCATGCCGGGTGACTGGTGGCGCCAGTTTGCCGGTCTGCGTACGCTGGCCTTCTACCAGATGACGCACCCCGGTGCCAAGCTCAACTTTATGGGCAACGAGATCGGCCAGTTTATTGAATGGCGCTACTACGAGTCCATCCAGTGGTTCCTGACCGAGGAGTACGAGACCCACCGTCATCATCAGGCGTTTATCAAGGCACTTAACCACCTGTACACCGCCGAGCCCGCCCTGTACGAGCGCGGCTACACCGACGACGGCTTTACCTGGATTGACGCGGATAACTCTAAGCAGTCCATCGTGAGCTTTGTGCGCCAGGGCGAGGACGTCGATGACGACCTGGTGATCCTGATCAACTTTGACCCGGCGAGCTACGAGAGCTTCCGCGTGGGCGTGCCGCGCGAGGGTGACTGGGAGGTCATCTTTGATTCCGATCGTCCCGAGTTTGGCGGCAGCGGCTATGCGGGTGAGGAGCCCTACACCTGCTCGAGCGAGCCCTATCCCTGGAACGGGCAGATGGACTCCATCGAGATTAAGGTGCCCGGTCTGGCAGGCGTGGTGCTTAAACGTCGCGGTCCCAGCAGCTACAAGCCGCCGGTGGTCGAGGAGCCCAAGAAGGCGACGCGCAAGCGTGCGTCTTCGGTGAAGCCCAAGACCGCGGCTGCTAAGAAGGCTCCGGTCAAGGCGAAGGCTGCCAAGTTCGCTGCCAAGGCTTCGGCCAAGTCCAGCACGGCCAAGAAGGCAGCCACCAAAAAGGCTGCTCCCAAGGCCAAGACAGCTGCTATTAAGGCTCCTGCCAAGAAAGCGTAACAAAGCCGTTACCACTGTAACTACCCGCCCCGCCGGGGCGTAGGATACAAGTCATAACCGTTCCGGGAGAAACATCCCCGGGGGAAAGGAACGTATGAATAAGATCTTCGACAACAAGCAGGAGTTTACCGAGCTCTATCGCGAAGCCGTCATGAGCATCAGCGGCAAGAGCGTCGAGGCCGCCAGCGACCTCGACCGCTTTAACGCCCTGGCCAAGCTCGTGGCCGAGAAGGCGCGCACCGTTGCCACCACCAGCGACGCCCGTGTTGCCGCCGAGGGCAAGAAGCGCGTGTACTACTTCTCAATCGAGTTTTTGATCGGCCGCCTGCTCGACAACTACCTGCTCAACTTTGGCGTGCGCGACATGGTCGCGGAGGCGCTCGACGACATGGGCTTCGACCTTTCCGTCATCGAGAACCAGGAGCCCGATCCGGCACTGGGCAACGGTGGCCTGGGCCGTCTGGCCGCGTGCTTCCTGGATTCCATGGCAGCCGAGGGCATTGCCGGCTACGGCAACGGCATGCGCTACCGCTACGGCCTGTTTAAGCAGGAGATTGTCAACGGCAGCCAGGTCGAGGCCACCGACGAGTGGCTCACCCATGGCTATCCCTGGGAGGTCCGCCGTCAGGACAAGGCCGTGACCATCAAGTTTGGTGGCCATGTTGAGGGCTTTGAGGAGAACGGCCGCACGTTCTACCGCACCGTGGACACGCAGGACATCCTGGCCGTCCCTTACGACATCCCCGTGGTGGGCTATGCCGGCGAGACCGTCAACAAGCTGCGCGTCTGGGCCGCCGAGCCGGTCGAGGAGCACTTCGATCTGGAGGCCTTCAACCGCGGCGACTACGCCCTGGCAGATGCGGAGCGCGCCGAGGCCGAGGCCATCAGCGCCATCCTCTACCCCAACGACGCCGGCGAACACGGCCGTCTGCTGCGCCTGAAGCAGGAGTACCTGTTTGTCTCGGCCGGCATCTACAGCCTGCTCGACACCTTTGAGAAGGAGCACGGCGAGAACTGGGAGCTGCTGCCGCAGTTTGTTGCCATCCATACCAATGACACACACCCCGCCATGTGCGGCCCCGAGCTCATGCGCATCCTCATCGACGAGAAGAAGCTCGAGTGGGATGACGCCTGGAACATCGTGACGCAGGTCGTGAGCTACACCAACCACACCATCCTGCCCGAGGCTCTGGAGAAGTGGCCCATCGGCACGTTCTCCAAGCTCCTCCCCCGCGTGTACCAGATCATCGACGAGATCAGCCGTCGTTGGCACGAGTCGTTCGACACCACGCAGGAGGGCTGGCAGGAGCGTCTGCGCCAGACCGCCATTCTGTGGGACGGCGAGATTCGCATGGCCAACCTGTCTGTGATCTGCAGCCACAGCGTCAACGGCGTGGCCAAGATCCACTCCGACATCATCAAGAACATCGTGCTCAAGGACTTCTACGCCCTGACGCCCGAGAAGTTCAACAACAAGACCAACGGTATCTCGCACCGTCGCTTCTTTGCCGAGGCCAACCCCACCTATGCCAAGCTCGTGACCGAGGCCATTGGCGACGGCTGGCTGAAGGACGCCTTTGAGCTGGAGAAGCTTAAAGGTTTCCAAAACGACACCGAGTTCTTGAAGGCCGTGGGCGCGTCCAAGCGCGCCAATAAGGAGCGTCTGGCCGCCTACGTCAAGGCTGAGACCGGTCTGGTCATTGACCCCAACACCGTCTTCGATGTTCAGGTTAAGCGCTTCCACGCCTATAAGCGCCAGCTCATGAACATCATGAAGGTGATGGACATCTACAACCGTCGCATCGCCGATCCTAACTTCCACGTGACGCCGACGACCTTCATCTTTAGCGGCAAGGCCGCCTCGAGCTACACCTTTGCCAAGGAGACCATCCGTCTTATTAACTCCGTGGCCGATGTCATCAACAACGACCCGCGCGTCAACGAGGTCATGAAGGTCTGCTTTATCCCCAACTTCCGCGTGAGCAACGCCCAGCTCATCTACCCCGCCGCCGAAATCTCGGAGCAGATCTCCACGGCCGGCAAGGAGGCCTCGGGCACGTCCAACATGAAGCTCATGATGAACGGTGCCATTACGCTGGGTACCCTCGACGGCGCCAACATCGAGATCGCCGACCTGGCCGGACGCGAGAACGAGGCCATCTTTGGCCTGACCGCTCCCGAGGTTGAGCAGCTCTGGGCATCCAACAGCTACTT
>CABRIC010000054.1 GCA_902470905.1 uncultured Collinsella sp.
ACAAGGAGTATCGTCGGCAGCGTCAGATGTGTATAAGAGACAGGCATCGACCCCGGTTTGAGCCAGGGCATGCAGACGGTCGGCCGTCGTCATCAATTTTTGAGCGGGCGAAGGGCTCACCACAACGTCCGGGTCGGGATCGAAGGTAACCACGACCGCCTTACAGCCATGGACACGGGCATCACGGACAAGCGCTTCGATGAGTTCCTGGTGTCCACGGTGAACGCCGTCGAACACGCCGATGGCAATCGATGCGGCACCCAAGTGCTCACACTCATCAAACGTATCGGCAGCAACGATGCGAGCCTCGTCCGACTCGCCCGCGAAAAAGACACGCGCGAGCTCGCGAGCGGACAACATCATCGAACACCGCCGATTGCCTGCGGAAACACGTACTCCATGACAAAGCGGCCACCCTCAATGCGGGCGAGCGCCTTGAGTCCCCCATCGAGCACCAGCGCAAACGGCGCCTTCGAGGCATCGAAATCGGCAAGCGCACGCTCAACGGGAATGCGTCGGCCGCAGAGAAGGTCGTCGGCAAGATTGCCCGGCAAGTCAACACGCGTGGCGCCCAGGGCCACAATGGGATCCAGGGCAAAGCCAGCGGCGGACTCGGGAGAAAGCTCCTCCACCGCATGACAGGCACCAATGGAAACAACACCGGAGGCCGTGCGGCGCAGCGCGGAAATGTGCGCGGCGCTCTCGCAGGCGCGGCCCAGGTCGCGAGCGAGCGCACGAATATAGGTGCCCTTGCTCACCGAGAACGCCACGGTCCACACACACGTATCACCTTCGCCGCCCACGGCGATCAGGTCAGCGGCATAGACCTCGACGGGGCGCGGAGGTAGGTCCACCGCATTGCCCTCGCGAGCAGACTTGTAGGCGCGAACGCCATTGACCGAGATAGCCGAAAACGCCGGCGGCACCTGCATCTGCGGGCCCAGCATAGCGGCCAAGTGCTCACGGGCATAGGCAGGATCGCGGAGCTCGTTGGCAACAGCCACTGTGCGGACCGCCTCGCCCTCCGCATCATCGGTATTGGTCTCGGCACCAAACGAGATGTCGGCGACATAGCTTTTGGTATCGAGGGTTAGCATGCCCAGCAGACGAGTAGCCTGGCCCACGCCCACCACCATGACGCCGGATGCCATGGGGTCGAGCGTGCCGGCATGGCCGACGCGCCGCTCATGGAGGGCGCGTCGGCATTGCGAGACCACATCGTGGGACGTGCAGCCCACCGGCTTATCGACGGCGAGCAGCATATTCAGTTGAGAAGGCGTACGACGAGCCATGTACCATCCAAAAAGTTAAAGCTCGACGGTCACCGAAGCGGGATCCTCCCCTACCAGCTCGGCCAGCATGGGAAGTGCCACGGCGAGCGTCTCGCGAATTGTTCCGTTGTTGGAAAAGCCGGCGGCGGCATGATGCCCGCCACCGCCAAAGTTGGCAGCAATCTCGGACACATCGAGGTCGCCCTTGGAGCGCAGGTTGCCGCGCACCTTGGTATCGCCCTCAATGCCCTTTAAGAACATGCAAACCTCGACGCCCATCACCGAGCGCACCACATCGACCAGGCCGTCGCACTCATCCGAGGTGACACCGCAAGCCTCAAGGTCACTCTGGTACGCATAGCTATACGCCACGCGCCCGTGGGCCACCGTCTTAATGCGGCCCATAACGATGGACTTGAGGTGCAAAAACTCAACGCGCATGCTCTGATATACCTCGAGTGCCACACGCGCCGGATCGGCACCGTGCGCCACCAAGCGCGAGGCCGCATGGAACGCGGCGGCATCGGCGTTTTGGTACTGAAAACGGCCGGTGTCGGTCACCAAGCCGCACAGCAGGCAGGTCGCAACGCCATCACGTGCGACAATGCCACAATTGTCCAAGAAGCGGTCGATGATCATAGCGCAGGCTGCAGCTTCGACGCGCCTCAGGCTCAGCTCGGCAAATTCCTCACGCGCCGGATGATGATCGAAGCACACCACATGCGACGAGCGGCGGAGCACCTCGGCGGAGTTGTTCAGACGCTCGACGACCGGCACGTCCACCGAGATGAACAGGTCCGGATTGCCGGTATACGCAGATGCCGGCACCAGGCGATCGGAGCCTTCCATAAAGCGGTAGATACGCGGAACCGGGTCATCGTCTGCCAGCAGCAGCGCAATGTCCTTGTTGGGGAAAAACTTCATGAGCGAAAGGCCCAGACCCAATACGGAGCCCAAGGCGTCGCCATCGGGAGAAGTATGTCCCGAAATCGCAATGGAGGACGCACCCTCGATGAGCTCGAGGATGCGTCGCTGAATATCTGCAGACTCGCACGAGGCGAGGTCGGCGGAATTAGTCATCTAAAGCTGCCTCCTGGGCGGCATCCGCTATCGGATAGCCGTCCTCGTCCTTTTCGATCGCAAGCGTGGCGGGAACGTTTTCCAGCGCACGCGTGATGCGCTCGGCCTCATCGGTCGAGCGATCGATGCGAAAATCGAGCTCGGGCGTAACACGCCAATTGAGCGAGCGAGCCAACAGGCTGCGGATACGGCCCTTAGCGCTAGCGAGCGCCTCCATGACCTCGTCGTAGCGGCTCGCATCGCACGACACGTACACACGCGCGAACGAACGGTCCACCGCGACCTCGACCGCGGTCAAAGTAACCAGGTCGAGACGCGGATCGGAAACCTCAAAGAGCAGGATATAACCGAGCTTCTCGCGAAGCTGCTCGCCCAGACGGCGGGTTGCCTGAGTTTGCTTCATAGCGCTACCCCCTACTCGGTACGGGCAACCTGGTCGATGCGGTAACCCTCGATCTGGTCGCCGGGCTTGATGTCCTGGAAGTTCTCCAGGCCAATACCGCCCTCAGAACCGCTCTTGAGGCTCTTGGCCTCGTCCTTGTAGTGGCGCATCGAGGCGATCTTGCCGTTGAAGACCACGATGCCGTCGCGCACCAGACGCACGGAATCGGTCGCGGCGATCTCGCCCTCTTCGACGCGGACACCGGCGGCGATACCGACTTTGGGCACCTTGAAGGTGTCCAGGACGGTCGCGGTACCCGTGGCGACCTCGACCTCGGTGGGCTTGAGCATGCCGATACGGGCGGCGTCGAGCTCCTCGAGGCACTTGTAGATGACGTCGTAGCAACGGATCTCGACGCCCTCGCGCTCGGCGGCGGAGCGGGCCTTACCGTCGGGACGGACGCCAAAGCCGATGATGATGGCGTTAGAGGCGTCGGCCAGGACGACGTCGGTCTCGTTGATGGCGCCGACCGCGGAGTGAATCGTGTTGATGCGCACCTCGGACTGATCCATCTTGTCGAGCGAGTCCTGAAGAGCCTCGATAGAGCCCTGGACGTCGGCCTTGATGATCAGGTTGAGCTCCTTGACCTCGGCGTCGGCAATGGTCTCGAAGAGGTTCTCGAGCGTGACGTGCTTGACGCGGCTCTGCTCCTCGATACGGGCCTTCAGCGAACGCTCGTCGGCCAGCGCACGTGCCTCGCGCTCGTCCTCGAACACGCGGAACTCGTCACCGGCGTTGGGCACGGACTGCAGGCCCAAAATCTCGACGGCGTCGGAGGGACCGGCCTCGGTGACGGCGCGGCCCTTGGGGTCGAGCATGGCGCGGACGCGGCCGTAGGTAAGGCCGGCGACCAGCGTATCGCCCACGTGCAGGGTACCGCGGGTCACGAGCACGGTAGCAACCGAGCCGCGGCCCTTGTCGAGCTTGGCCTCGAGGACGTTGCCGGAGGCAAAGGTGTCCGGGTTGGCCTTGAGCTCGAGCACGTCGGCCTGGAGCAGCACGGTCTCCAGAAGTTCGTCGATACCGATCTTCTGCTTAGCCGAGATGTTGACGAACATGTTCTGTCCGCCCCACTCCTCGGGGATGACTCCGTACTCGGTGAGCTCCTGACGCACACGGTCGGGGTTGGCGCCCGGCTTATCGATCTTGTTGACGGCGACGACGATGGGTACGCCGGCGGCCTTGGCGTGGTTGATCGACTCGACGGTCTGGGGCATGACGCCGTCGTCGGCAGCCACGATCAGAATGACGATGTCGGTCACCTTGGCGCCACGGGCACGCATAGCCGTAAAGGTGGCGTGGCCCGGGGTATCGATGAAGGTGATCTTGCGGTCGTTGATCATGACCTGCGAAGCGCCGATGGCCTGCGTAATGCCGCCCGCCTCGCCGGCAGCAACGCCGGTGTGACGGATGGCGTCGAGCAGCGACGTCTTGCCGTGGTCGACGTGGCCCATGACGGTGACGACCGGGGGGCGCGGCTTAAGGTCGGCGGGATCGTCATAGAACGAGAAGGTGTTCTCCTCCTCGGGGGTGATGATCTTGATCTGACGACCCAGGTCGTCGGCGACGAGCTCGACGAGGTCGTCGGACATGGACTGCGTCATGGTAAGCGGCGTACCCAGCAGGAACAGGCGCTTGATGATGTCGTTGGCCGGAACGTCGAGCGCCTCGGCAAGCTCCTGGACGGTAACGCCCTGGGAGACCTTGATGGCGTCGAGGTCCTCGGGGTTCACGCCCTGGGCCAGCGCCTCCTCTATCTTGCGCTCCTCCTGAGCCTTGGCAGCCTCGCGCTCGCGCTTCTCCTTGCGCTTCTTGCGGCGACCGGTGGACTCGCGAGAGGCCTCCTCGACGGCAGCACGAGCCTCCTCGAGCACCTTCTCGCGGCTGTACTCCTCGGCCTCGCGAGCCATGCGGCTGTAGTGGTCCTCTTCGTTGTTGTGACCGCCCTTGCGCTTCTTGCCCTTGCCCTGCTTATCGGGGTTGGGGAAGTCCATGCCGGCAGCGACGTTGTTGCTGGCGTTGGTGCGATGGCTGTGCGGACGGCTCTCGGAGGCGTTGCGCTCGGAGTTGTTGTCTGAGGCGTTGCGATCGTTTCGACGGCCACCGCGGCGGTCGTTGTTGCCGCCACGACGGTTACCGCGCTCGGCGGCGCGCTCGGCCTTGGCCTTGTCCTCGGCGTCCTTCTTCTCCTTGAGCACGGTCTCCTGTGCGGCGATCTGGTCGAGCAGCGAACGGAAGCGCGAACCGGAGTCGGAAGCGGGAACGGCGCGGCGCTGGGCCTCGCGGGCAGCCTCCTCCTTCTCGCGGGCAAGGCGCTGCTGCTCGGCCTTCTTCTTGGCCTCGGCCTCGGCGCGGGCAGCCTCCTCGGCAGCCTGGGCTGCGGCAAACTGGCGGCGCTCCTCCTCGCGTGCCTTCTCGGCGGCGATGCGCTCGCGCTCGGCCTCGGCGGCGCGAGCGGCCTCCTCGGCGGCAGCTGCCTGCTCCTCGGCCTGCTTGGCGGCCTCGACTTCCTGGGCGCGGGCCTCGATCACCGAGGCGAGCTGCTTGCGGACCATGGCGACATAGGCGTCCTCCAAGGTGGAGGAAGCGGACTTAGCGGGAATCTTCATATCGGCGAGATGACCCATCAGTTCCTTGGAGGTCATGCCGAACTCTTTGGCCAGGGTGGACACACGGACTTTTGCCATATGACTTCACCTACCCTTTCTGGCACCTTGGGTGCCTAGAGACTGAACGAGCGTGGGAGACGCGCCGGGACCCGCCCGGCGCAACCGCGCGCTAGATCAGGTCCTCCGCATCATCGAAGGCGTCGGTGTCGTGGACACCGCAGAAACGGGAGCCGGGACGAGCCTGGTTGCGGCACTGGATGCCGTCCTCGGACACGTACTCGCAGCGGCGGACGTCCTCGTCCTCCTCGTCACCGATCAGGTCGGCGGCGGGCTCCTCGTGAACGGGAACGTTCTTGAGGATGTCGGCGGCAAGCGTCTCGGACTTGATGTCGATGTGCCAGCCGGTCAGGCGCGCGGCGAGGCGGGCGTTCTGGCCCTCCTTGCCGATGGCGAGGGACAGCTGGTCGTCGGGCACGATGACGCCGGCGTAGGCCTTCTCCTCGTCGATGAGGACGCGGGTGACCTTAGCGGGCGACAGGGCGTTGGCGACGTAGACGGCAGGATCGGCATCCCAAAGGATGACGTCGACGCGCTCGCCACGGAGCTCGCCCACGACAGCGCGAACACGGCTGCCCTTGGGGCCGACGCAGGCGCCCACGGGATCCAGACGGTCGTCGAGCGAGTGGACAGCAACCTTGGAACGCTGGCCAGGCTCGCGGGCGATCGACTTGATTTGGACGGTGCCCTCATAGATCTCGGGCACCTCCTGCTCAAACAGACGACGCATGAGCTCGGGGTGGGTACGGGAGATGACAATCGGCGGACGGCTGTGCTCGCCGCGAACCGGCTGCAGGTTGGAGTTGGGGTCGCGAACGTCGATGATCACGGCCTTGATGTGCTGGTTGTGCAGGTAGCGCTCGCCCATCGGACGCTCGTTGCGCTCGTTCTCGTAACGGCGCTGGTCGAAGTGCGGAAGCTCGGCCTCGACGCCCTCGCGGATCTTAACGATCGTAAAGTCGGGAGTAGACTGCAGCACGGTACCGCTGATGAGGTCACCGATGCGGCCGGAGAACTCCTCGTAGATCTGCTCGCGGGCGGAGTTGCGCACGATGGCGTTGATCTCGGCCTTGGCGTGCTGGGCAGCGATGCGGCTCGTGTTCTTGGGGGTGACGTCGATCTCCTCGAACTCGGTGAAGTTGCCCTCCTCGTCCATGGAATCGTCGATCGGCTCCAGGCGGTAGACGTAGATCTTGCCGGTGGTGCGGTCGATGGTCACCTTGGCGCCCCACTCAAGATGCAGGATCTCGGCATAGCTCTTGGCAAGCGACTGCTCCAGGCGGTCGATCAGGTAGAGCTGGTCGATGTGCTTCTCCTGGCAAAGCTCCATCAGGGCGGACATCATGTCGGATGCTGCCATCTTACTTTCCTTCCTTCGCGGGCTTGAAGTCGTAGGTGGGCTTCAACTTGCACTTTTTAACATCAGAGAAATCGAGGGTGACGGACTCGCCGTCCTCGAGCTCGAGGGTCACGTTCGCCTCGGTGGCGGCGGCAATCTTGCCGGCGTACTTGCGACGGCCCTCGGTGGCGGTGGAGGTGAGCTCACAGTTCTCGCCCACAAAGCGGGCAAAGTCGCACGGGCGGCGTAGCGGGCGCGCCATGCCAGGGCTCGACACCTCGAGCGTATAGCTCGAAGAGATGGGGTCGAGCTCCTCAATCACATCGCCGACCCACTTGGTGTTGGCCGTGACGTCGTTGAGCGACAGGCTCTGACCCTCGGCACCCTCGATACGCACGCGCACGCAGGGGGCCTTGGTGGCACCCACGAGCTCGACGTCGACGATGTCGACATCGTGCTGGGGAGCGACGGCCTCGAGCGCGTTGATGATCGCCTGCTCGGTCTTGGTCTTGACCATTGCGGCACCTCCATCCATACAAAAAAGAAGCGGGGCCGAAACCCCACTTCTTTCAATTACAACTTCATTTGCAAGCAAACTATACCAATAGCTGCGGAAACGTGCAAGCACAGTACGAACCTGCAGGTCAGCGTGTGCACAGCTTCTCCACAAGAATAGGACAATTGGCCGAAGGCACCTAGGCAGGTACATGCAAAACGAGGGACGACCCAACCGGACCGTCCCTCGTCTTCTATGCATCAACTAAGCGAGCAGTGTTTACTTGACCACCAGGTTGACCAGCTTGCCGGGCACGCAGATAGCCTTGACGACCGTCTTGCCCTCAAGCCACTTGGCGACGGCGGCCTCGGCGGCAGCCTGCATCTCCTCATTGGAGGCATCGCGGGCCACATCGATGCGGCCGCGGACCTTGCCGAGCACCTGGACCACGATCTGCACCGTGTCCTCAACGGACTCGGCCAGGTCAAACTCGGGCCAGGCGGCGGTGTAGGCGTTGCCCTCGCAGCAAAGCGCCTCGTGCCACAGCTCGTCGGCCCAGAACGGGCAGATGGGGGCAAGGACGCTCACGATATCCTTAGCCACGCCGTAGCACAGCGCCTTGTCGCGGGCGGTACCCTCAGTGGCGTTGAGGTAAGCGCTCGCCGCGTTGACGAGCTCCATGACGGCCGAGATCGCGGTGTTGAACTGGCCGCGGTCGAAGTCCTCGGTGCACTTGGCGATGGTGCGGTGACGCTCGCGGTAGAGCTTCATCGCGGTCTCGTCGAGCGCGGACTTGTTAAAGGCCACGTTGGCGTCGCCGGACTGGACGAGCTGCCACACGATACGCCAGGCGCGCTTGATGAAGCGGTTGGCGCCCTCGACGGCCTTGGGATCCCAGTCGAAGTCCTTCTCGGGCGGGGCGATAAACAGGATCGCCAAACGCATGGTGTCGGCGCCGTAAGGTTCGATGACCGAGCTCGGGGGCACGACATTGCCCTTGGACTTGGACATGGTGTCGCCGTTCTCGTCCTTGACCATGCCCTGGCACAGCAGGTTAGTGAAGGGCTCGTCCACGCTCAGCAGGCCCAGGTCGCGCAGTGCCTTGGTAAAGAAGCGGCTGTAGAGCAGGTGCAGAATGGCGTGCTCGATGCCGCCGATGTAGTTATCGACGGGCATCCAACGGTCGGCGGCCTCGCGGGAGAAGGGCAGCTCGGTGTTGTGCGGATCGGTATAGCGCAGGTAATACCAGCTGGAGCAGGTGAAGGTGTCCATGGTATCGGTCTCGCGCTTGGCCGGGCGACCGCAGACCGGGCAGGTGGTCTCGTAGAACTCCTTGCACTCGGCGAGGGTCTCGCCGGCGCCCAAGTCCAGGTTCTCGGGCAGCGTCACCGGCAGCTGGTCCTCGGGCACGGGCACGATACCGCAGTGCTCGCAGTGAATGGCCGGGATGGGGTTGCCCCAATAGCGCTGACGGGAAATGAGCCAGTCGCGCAGACGGAACTCGACCTTGCGACGACCACAGCCCATGGCCTCGAGGTCGGCCACGATCGCAGCCTCGCCCTCGGAGTGCTTGCCGCCGCGCATGCCGGTGTACTTGCCGGACTGGACGAGCGTGCCCTCGGCAGCGTGAGCGCAATCCCAGTCGACGGTCTCGGCATGGAAGGTATCGATGGTCTCGCCGCTGGCCTCGACGGCAGCGCGATCGTCATCGTCCAGGATGATCGGCACGATCGGCAGGTCGTACTTACGGGCAAACTCAAAGTCGCGCTGGTCGCCGCAGGGAACGGCCATGACGGCGCCGGTGCCGTAGTCGGCAACGACATAATCGGCAACCCACACGGGGACCTTCTCGCCGTTAACGGGGTTTACCACATAGCGGCCCGTGAAGGCACCGTGCTTCTCGAGGGTGCCCTGGGCACGCTCGACGGCAGAGATGTGCTTGGAGTCCTCGACGATCTTGGTGACGGCCTCCTCGTACTCCGTGCCCTCGACGAGCTCGTGCAGGCCGGCGTACTCGGGAGCCAGGACAAAGAAGGAGACGCCAAAAAGGGTATCGGCACGCGTGGTGAAGACGGTGATCTTGCCCTCATCGCCCTCGATGGGCTCGCCGTCCTGGTCGCACAGGGTAAAGTCGACCTCGGCGCCCTCGGAGCGACCGATCCAGTTGGCCTGCATCTGCTTGACGCGCTCGGGCCAGCCGGGGAGCTTCTCCAGGTCGTCGAGCAGCTCCTGGGAGTACTCGGTGATCTTGAAGTACCACTGCTCAAGGTCGCGCTTCTCGGGCTCGGTGCCGCAGCGCCAGCACTTGCCCTCAGTGACCTGCTCGTTGGCCAGAACGGTCTTGCAGGTGGGGCACCAGTTGACCGGGTTCTTTTTGCGGTAGACCAGACCCTTTTCCCACAGCTTCTCAAAGATCCACTGACCCCAGCGGTAATAGTCGGGGCTGCAGGTCTTGACCATGCGATCCAGATCGTAGGAGAAGCCCATACGCTTCATCGTGGCGAGCGCCTGGTCCATATTCTTATACGTCCAGGCGGCAGCCTGCGTATTGTGCTTAATAGCGGCGTTCTCGGCAGGCAGGCCAAAGGCGTCAAAGCCGATGGGGTGCAACACGTCGTAGCCGCGCATGCGGGCCTGACGGGCCATGGCATCGCCGATGGTATAGTTGCGCGCGTGGCCCATGTGCAGGTCGCCCGACGGATACGGGAACATCTCGAGCACATACTTTTTGGGCTTGCTGTCGTCGGTGTCGACGGCAAAGAGGTTGGAGTCCTCCCAGGCCTTCATCCACCGGGACTCAATGGCCTGCGCGTCGTAGGCAGGGATCTCGTCCTTATGATCTGTGCAATCGCACATATCAGCTCCTTTGTTAGCTGGGTTGGGGCGGGGCGTTCTTACCTTTGCTCGCTGCTGCGGACAGTCCTGCTCGCACGAAGAGCACATTAAGTGCTCTTCGGCTCGTGCGGAACTTGCAGCGAGCAAAGGTAAGAACGCCCCGCCACATCGTTAACTCGCATGATGATAGCAAATACAACAAGCGAGATGCCTGCGACTTGCAGGCATCTCGCTTTATCTAAATAACGTGGTTGTGGATCAACCGCTAATTGTTACCAGCCCAAGCATGGTCGGGTTTTCCAAGTGCCGCAGATTGCCGTGAAAGAGGAGCGACGCGTACTTTGGTACGCGAGCGACGGTTTGAACGGCAAGGTGCGGTGCTTGGGAAAGCCGCTTAGCGGTAGCTGACGCTCTGTTGGGAATCCTTGACGACTACGTCGTGGGCGCCGCCTTCGACGATGGAGGTGGAGCTTACCAGGGTCAGGCGTGCCTTTTCCTGGAGCTCGGGGATCGAGAGGGCACCGCAGTTGCACATCGTGGACTTGACCTTGTAGAGCGTGCCGCCCACGCCGTCCTTGAGGGAACCGGCGTAGGGAACGTAGGAGTCGACGCCTTCGACGAAGCTGAGCTTCGCGGCGCCGCCCAGGTCGTAGCGCTGCCAGTTGCGGGCACGCGCAGAACCCTCGCCCCAGTACTCCTTCATGTACTGACCGTTAACGTTGACGCGCTCGGTCGGACTCTCGTCGAAGCGGGCGAAATAACGGCCCAGCATCATAAAGTCTGCACCCATGGCAAGGGCGAGCGTCATGTGGTAGTCATAGACGATACCGCCGTCGGAGCACACGGGCACGTAGACGCCGGTCTCCTCGTAGTACTCGTCGCGGGCGCGGCAGACATCGATCAACGCGGTGGCCTGGCCACGGCCGATGCCCTTGGTCTCACGGGTGATGCAGATGGAGCCGCCGCCGATACCGACCTTGATGAAGTCGGCACCGCAGTCGGCCAGGAAGCGGAAACCCTCGGCGTCGACGACGTTACCGGCACCAACCTTGACGTCCTCGCCGTAGTTGGCGCGGATCCACTCGATAGTGCGCTTCTGCCACTCGCTGAAGCCCTCAGAGGAGTCGATGCACAGAACGTCGGCACCGGCCTCGATGAGCAGCGGCACGCGCTCGGCATAGTCGCGGGTGTTGATACCGGCGCCGACCATGTAGCGCTTGTCGTTATCGAGCAGCTCGTTAGGGTTGGTCTTGTGGCTGTCGTAGTCCTTGCGGAAGACGATGCCCATGAGGTGATCGTAGTCGTCGACGATGGGCAGGGCGTTGAGCTTATTGTCCCAGATGACGTCGTTGGCAACCTTAAGGCTGATGTTCTTGTCGCCCACGATGAGCTGCTCACGCGGGGTCATGAACTCGGAGACCTTCGTCTGGTGGTCATCACGGCTGGGGCGATAGTCACGGCTGGTGACGATGCCCAGGAGCTTACCCTTGGGGGTGCCGTCGTCGGTGACCGGCATAGTAGAGTGACCGGTCTTCTCCTTGAGCTCGATGACCTGCTCCATGGTCATGTCGGGGGTCAGCGTGGAATCGGACTGAACGAAACCAGCTTTGTGATCCTTGACGGCCTTGACCATGGCGGCCTCGGACTCGGCGCTCTGGGAACCGTAAATGAAGGACAGGCCGCCCTCGGTAGCGAGCGCGACACCCATGTCGACGCCCGAGACGGACTGCATGATGGCGGAAACCATGGGGATGTTCAGGGTGATTGCCGGCTTCTCACCGCGCTTGAAGCGGGTCAGCGGCGTCTTAAGAGAGACGTTGTTAGGGATGCACTGCGAGGACGAATAGCCAGGGACCAGCA
This sequence comes from uncultured Collinsella sp., assembly GCA_902470905.1. Taxonomy (GTDB): domain Bacteria; phylum Actinomycetota; class Coriobacteriia; order Coriobacteriales; family Coriobacteriaceae; genus Collinsella. The sequence continues at coordinate 11,990 of CABRIC010000054.1, forward strand.
GATACTCCGAAAACGTGTGGGACTCACCGGGAAAGAACGTAGCCATGTTTCTCCTTTTTCCATGCGACCGGTCGGCTGCAGGCCTCGTAGGACCCAGCCCAACCTTGGGCGCCCAATACTGGGGAAATATCTTAACGCACTTTGACTGCTACAATGCATGATTTAAGAAGAGCACACGAGGGTTTGACGCAGGCTTTGCGTTTGCCCAGCAAACACTTTAGCGGGGAGACGTGGAGCACATGGAGTACAAGACGACGGCAAAGTTGGTCATTCAAGCGTGCGACAAGGATTTGCCGGGCGTCTTCGGTCACGGCTGTGTCTTGCTGCTGCAGGGTATTGCCCGCGAGCACTCGCTCAACCGCGCCGCCAAAAGCATGGGTATGGCGTATTCCAAGGCCTGGCGCATCGTGAACGAGGCAGAAGGCCAGCTGGGCTGCAAGCTCATCGAGCGCGACGGCGCCCGCGGATCCACCCTCACCCCTGCCGGCGAGCGAGCCATAGCGGCCTACGAGGAGCTGCAGGCCGACATCAACAACGTCATCGCCACCAAAGCCAACGACCTCATCGCCAGCATCAAAGAGTAGCCCATTTGGGACGGGGCCTTATAGCCACACAACCCCTTCTCATAAGTTGCGGTGAAATAGGGACTGTTTATGCGGTTAAAGCCGTAAATCAATCCCTATTTCACCGCAACTTATGGAGTTGAGGATGATTTAGCTAGTTGCGGAGAGCGTTGTCTAGGGTGGAGGCCACGATCAAGGGGTCGTCGGTACCGGCGAAGAGGCGGATGGTGCTCCCCTGCTTGCCGCGTGGGGCCGAAAGACGCGTCGCTGCGCCGCCGGCAGGCGATGTGCGAAACTCCCCCGGCAAAGCGACGAACAGC
>CABRIC010000055.1 GCA_902470905.1 uncultured Collinsella sp.
TCTCGGAAGGCACGTGCAGACCTTTCGTCATGGCCTCCTACCTTTCTTTCGGGCCTTTCGGCCGAATCTCTCAGCGCCCTTCCATAGCGGACGCTGCTTGCTGACAGCTCTAGTTATATCCAAATTCCACCCGCAATTCCACCTCGCCCCCGAACGGTCAACAAAGTGCGATGAACGGTATATCGCATGAGATTCCCCCATAATGTACTTCGGCGTTCTAAAGTAACTTTTCTAAGGTAAACGCTCTTTTTTCCTAAAAACTATTTGCAATTGCATCTCTAAACTTTTGATTCAGAATTGCATAGCTAAATCGGTTTTATGTATATAAATGATGTTTGTTTACGTTTCCGCCTGCATTCAATGATATTCAGCTATCCATCATTCTTATTCACACTTACGTACCAGTTGAGTGAGGATATAGACCGCTTGCAGACGAGCAGGGCGTCAGTCCTATGACTTGTCAGCGTAAGAAGTAGGTAAAGATACCGTTCGCACAATACGTCCGTGCCACAAGTCGACTAAATTGAGACAATAGTGAATAGGGTTAGGCTACCGTCCCCTGCGGGGACTGAACGGACAGATGCATATGCCGAGCAAAATCGAAAAAAAGCAAGCCGCCGCAAAGCTGCGCAAACCGCCTCGCGACTTCTCGTACACGCAGAACCGAGAGCTCAGCTGGCTACGCTTTGACAACCGTGTGCTTGACGAAGCCTTCGATGAGACCGTTCCGCTGTTCGAGCGTCTAAAGTTCGTGTCGATTTTCGAGTCTAACCTCGACGAGTTCCTTATGGTGCGCGTGGGCGGCCTGTCCGATCTGGCAGAGCTCAAAAAGCAACCTGTCGACAACAAGAGCAATATGACCGCCTCCGAACAGGTCGATGCTGTCATGGCCGAAATGCCCGGGCTCCTTACCCGTTGGGAGTCCATCTTTAAGAGCATCGAGGGCAAGCTCGACACCTTGGGCGTTCACCGCGCCCGCATCGATTCGCTTACGCCCGAGGAGCGCACCTTTGTAACCCGCTACTTCCAGGCCTACGTGTCGCCGGTCATCTCGCCGCTGGTCATCGATCCTCGCCACCCCTTCCCCAACCTACGCAATGGCGCGCTCTATCTGGCCTGTGGTCTGGACGGCGCCACCGACGAGGAGAGCCTGCTGGGCCTTATCGAGATTCCCGCCTCGATGAACCGCGTGGTCGAGATCCCCTCGCCCACCGGCACCTACTCCTACATCTTGCTCGAGGACGTCATCCTCGCCTGCCTGGACAGCTGCTTTGGCTCCTACAAGCCACTCGACCGCGCACTCATCCGAGTCACCCGCAACGCCGACATCGATCCAGACGGCGAGGGCGTCGAAGAGGAAGAGGACTACCGCCAGCACATGAAGCGCATCCTCAAGAAGCGCCTGCGTCTGCAGCCGGTAGTGCTCGCGGTCTCGGGGTCGCTCGAGAAGGCGACGCTCAAGACCATCCGCAAGGCACTCGAGCTTTCGCGCCGCTCGGTCTTTACCTGCGATATCCCGCTCGACCTGGGCTACGTCTTTGGCATTGAGGGCAAGATTCCCGAGCACCTGCGCAACGAGCTGCTCTTTACGCCGTTTAGGCCGCAGCCCAACCCCACCATCGATATGACCCGCTCCATCCGCGAACAGGTGCTGCAGGGCGACAAGCTGCTCTTTTATCCCTACGAGGCCATGAACCCCTTCCTGGATCTGGTGCACGAGGCCGCCTACGACCCCGAGTGCATCTCGCTGCGCATCACGCTCTACCGCGTGGCCAAGCAGAGCCGCCTGTGCGAGTCGCTGATCGATGCTGCCGAGAACGGCAAAGAGGTCACGGTGCTCATGGAACTTCGCGCCCGCTTTGACGAGCAGAACAACATCGAGTGGGCCGAGCGTCTGGAAGAGGCAGGCTGCACCGTCATCTATGGTTCCGAGGGCTTTAAATGCCACTCAAAGATCTGCCAGCTCACCTATCGCGAGGGCATGGCGCTCACCCGCCTCACGCTTTTGGGCACCGGCAACTTTAACGAGAAGACGGCCAAACTCTACAGCGACTTTATGCTCATGACCGCCCATCCCGGCATCGGCGAGGACGCCAACCTGTTCTTCCGCAATCTGTCGCTGGGCAACCTGCGCGGCGACTACCGCTTCCTGGGTGTGGCGCCCGTCGGACTGAAACCGCTCATCATGCGCGGTCTGGATCGCGAGATTCAGCGCGCTCTCGCTGGCGAGCCCGCCCGTGTGTTCTTTAAGCTCAACTCGCTCACCGACCGCGAGGTTATCGACAAGATCGCCGAGGCATCGTGTGCCGGCGTGCGCGTAGACATGATCATCCGCGGCATCTCGTGCCTCAAGCCCGGTGTTCCGGGCAAGACCGAGAACGTGCATGTCCGCTCCATCGTCGGACGCTTTTTGGAGCACGCGCGCGTCTATGCTTTCGGCGTGGACTCGGACATGATTTACCTGAGCTCGGCAGACATGATGACGCGCAACACCGAGCACCGCGTGGAGATTGCCTTCCCCGTGCTCGACCCCACCTGCCGCGCCCTAGTGCACGAGTACATGGGCATGCAGCTGCGCGACAACGTGAAGGCCCGCAGCCTCACGAGCGACGGCACCTGGGTCCCCGTGGAGCGTGCAGAGGGTGAGAAACCCTTCAACTCGCAGGAAGCCCTGCTGGAGCGTGCCTATTGCAACGCCGAGGCCGCCGCGCAGCAGCACGCACAGGAGAAGGAACGTGTGGCCGAGGAGGCCATTCAGGCCGAGGTTGAACACGGGGCAGCTGCCAAACCGGAAGCGGTTGCAGCTCCCCCGGTGAATGAGCCCGAGGCTGCCGCAGAGCCCGCCGTGGAGAAAGCGCCCGAGCCCGCTACTGCGACTCCGGAGCCCGCCGCCGAGGCAAAGCCCGCCCCTGCTCCTGAGCCGCAGCCGGCCACACCCAAGGTCCAAGAGGTCCAGGCGACCGTCATTGAGCCCGAGCCTGCACCTGCACCTCAGCCCGATCCGCAGGTCATCAAGCCCGCACCCGAGACGAGCGCCCGTCGCGATAAGCCCGCCGGCAAGACCAAGGCCATCGAGCGCCATCGCCCCGGCCGCGTGCGCATGGGCCTGGGTCTGATCGGCCTGGGTCTTAAGACGCTCATTACCGGCAAGACGAAATAGTCGTTTGTAGAAGCAGTTTGTAGAAGCGCCCCGCATTTGAGGAAAGCCTCGGATGCGGGGCGCTTTTCCCTGTTACCATGGTGCGAACAACAACGCGAATGACAGGCAGGAATATGAAGCTCACTATAGAATCGATGACCTACGGCGCCGACGGGCTGGCGCACGCCGACAACGGCAAGGCCGTCTTTGTGCAGGGCGCCGTGGCAGGCGACACCGTCGAGGCCGAGGTCGTACAGGACGGCAAGTCGTTCATGCGTGCCCGCACCACCGAGATTCTGGAGCCAAGCCCCGATCGCATTCAGTCTCCCTGCCCCTTCGTGGGCATCTGCGGCGGCTGCTCGTGGGGCAATCTCTCACGCACGGCACAGCTCGCCGCCAAGGAGCAAAATCTGCGCTCCACGCTCGAGCGTATCGGCAAGTTCAGCCCCGATCAAGTCGATGAACTGGTGCAACCCATCCGCCACACCAAGGATGATTGGGGCTACCGCAATAAAATCGAACTCGAGCCGACCGTTGTAAACGGCCGCGTGCGTCTTGGCATGCACGGTGTCGATCCTCGCAAGATCGTGACCGTCGATTCGTGCCCGTTGTTCGACAAACGCTTCCCCAAGGCGCTCAAATCGGTCGTCGGCGCACTCAACTATCTAAGCGGCAGCCATGACTTGGGGCTCGAACGCGTGGGCATTCGCGCATCGCGCCGCACCAAGGCACTCGAGGTCGCACTCTGGACGCCCACAGGCTCTTTTCCGCGCTCGCAGGTCTCCCGCGTGTTGGCGGACGCCGCTCATCCCACGAGCATCGTGCGCGTGATGAGCAAGGGCGAAAAGAAGGCCCGCCGTGTCTCCAAGGTCGAAATGCTCGCCGGAGAGGGCTCATGGACCGAGAATATCGCCGAGGGTCAGATGCGCTTGTCTGCCCCGTCTTTTTTCCAGGTCAACACCAAGGGTGCCGAGATTTTGATCGAGCTTGTCATGGAAGCGCTCGACCCGCAGGAAGACGAGCTTGCCGTGGACCTGTACTGCGGTGCCGGCACCTTTACCCTGCCGCTCGCCCGCCGCTGCGACTTTGTCGCCGCCGTCGAGGCCTACGGCCCCGCCGTGCGCGACCTGCGCCGTAACCTGGAGATCAACAAGCTTGATAACGTCGACGTCATTGGCGGAGACGCGGTGCGCGAGTTCCCCGACCAGGATGCCGACGTCTTGGTGGTCGACCCGCCGCGCGCAGGCCTCGCCCCCGAAGCGATCGACCTTATCGCCAGCACGAGTGCCCACGATGTCGCCTACGTGAGCTGCGACCCGGCCACCCTGGCGCGCGATCTCAAACGCTTTGTCGAAGAAGGCACCTTCTCCCCCGTAAAGATCACGCCAGTCGACCTGTTCCCACAAACCTTCCACTGCGAGACCGTCGTCCACCTTAGGCGCAACTAGCCACTTAATCATTGCTCAGAAAAATCATTGGGAAATCGAGCGTGGCAAGCGGAGGTCTTCGGGGTATAAGACGGCTAATTGTATGCCGCCTATGAAAGGAACCCTCATGCCCAGCGTTGCCGTTCTCGCCGCCGATGGCTTTGAAACTATTGAATGCTTGACCATGGTCGATGTCATGCGTCGCGGCGGCGTGCGTGCCACGCTCGTCTCGATTATGCCCACGCGTGAGGTCGTAAGCTCGCTGCAGATCCCCGTGACCTGCGATGCGCTCTTTGATGAGATCAACTTTGACGAGTACGACTGCGTCGTGCTGCCCGGCGGCCTGCCCGGTGCCACCAACCTGCGCGCCGATCAGCGTGTCTGCGACGTGGTCTGCGAGTTCGCCGCGACCAAGCACGTCGCCGCCATCTGCGCCGCCCCGTTTATCCTGGGCGAGCTCGACCTACTCGAGGGGCGCCACGCCACGTGCTTCCCTGGCTTTGAGAAAAGCTTCCCCGAAGGCGCCTATACTGGCGAGAAGGTCACGCAAGACGGCAACATCATCACTGCCAGCGGCATGGCACAGTCACTCCCCTTTGCATTGGAGCTGCTGCGCACGCTCGCTGGCGACAAGGCCGTCGAGAAGGTCGCCGAGGGCATCCAACTATGATTTTGGCTTCGCAATCGCCGCGCCGCATAGAGCTGATGCGCGAGGCAGGCTACAACATTCGCGTGATTCCCGCGGATATCGACGAAACGCCCTTTGATGGCGAGGCCCCGCTCACGCTTGTCGAGCGCTTGGCACGCGCCAAGGCGGCTGCCGTTGCTGCCGAGTATGCCGAGCCCAAAGAACTGACGGTCGCGGCCGACACCATCGTCACCTTCGACGGCAAGATTTTGGGCAAGCCGGCAACCGAGGGCGAGGCGCGCACCATGCTCCGTGAGCTTTCGGGCCGCACGCACCAGGTCGCAACCGGCGTCTGCATCGTTAAGGCAGGCGATACGGCCGCCCCGCATGCCGCCGAGAGCCTGTCGTTTGTCGATGTGACCGACGTGACATTCTACGAGCTCACCGACGAGCAGATCGAGCACTACGTTGCCTCGGGTGAGCCCATGGATAAGGCAGGCGCCTACGGCATCCAGGGCACAGGCGGCCGCATGCTCGTGCACGATATTTCGGGCGACTTCTATAACGTAGTGGGCCTACCCATCGCCCGCGTCGCGCGCGCGATTCAAAAACTCTCGTAATTGCATCTGGCGCTGGGTATTCCCCAGCGCCTACAATTTTGGCGTACCGTACGGATCCCGACCGGGCACAAGGCGCGGCGGAAAACCGATAGGAGTTAAACATGGATACACTGCTCGAGGCCATTGACGTCTGCGATGTCGATGGCTTTTGCTATGGCAACTATACGGACGAGGAGGCCGGCACCGGTTGCACCGTAATCGTTGCGCCCGAGGGTGCCACCGGCGGCGTTGACGTTCGCGGCGGTGCTCCAGCATCGCGCGAAACCGACCTGCTGCGACCCGAGAACACCGTCGACAAGGTCCACGCCGTCTGCCTTTCGGGCGGATCGGCCTTTGGCCTCGAGGCTGCAAGCGGCGTGGCCCGCGAGCTTGAGAGCCGCGGCATCGGCCTTCCCGTCGGCCCCACGCAGGTGCCTATCGTGTGCTCGAGCTGTATCTTCGACCTCGCCTTTGGTAACCCCACCGTTCGCCCCGACATTGAGGCCGGCATCGCCGCCGTGCGCGAAGCACTCGACAACACCCCCACCAAGCTCGAACAGGGCAACGTGGGCGCCGGCACGGGCGCTACCGTGGGTAAGCTCATGGGCCCCGCTACCTGCATGAAGGCCGGCCTTGGCGCTGCCGCTTTGGCTCTCGGCCCCATCAAGGTGGGCGCCGTGGTCTCGGTCAACGCCTGCGGCAACGTTGTCGACCCCTTCACCGGCGAGTGGGTCGCCGGCATGCGCGCCGCAGCCGATAGCGACCAGATCGTCGACATGGAACTCGCAGCCTTTGCCGCCGCCGGATCCATGCAGATGCCGCTCGACCGCACCAACACCACCATCAGCTGCATCGTCACCAACGTGGAACTCACTAAGGCACAAGCCACCAAGGTCTCCCAGATGGCCGCAGACGCCTACGCACACGCCATCCGCCCCACACACACCACCAACGACGGCGACACCATCTACACCCTCGCCAGCGGCAAACTGGGCGCCCAGGCAAGCGCCGCCGCTCCCCTAGACCTGCTGGGCATGCTCGCCGTAAGGGCCCTGGAAACCGCCATCGTGAACGGAGCCAAATCCGCCAAAACCTCCCACGGCATCCCCGGCGCCGCGAAGTAGCCTAACCTGACCGGTTGCCCGGTGGGGCTTGGTTATGTTTGCTGCTCTACAGTCCTGGCTCGCACGAAGAGCACATTAAGTGCTCTTCGGCTCGTGCGGAACTCGCGACAAACATAACCAAGCCCCACCGGGCAACCTACCAACCAGATTCTTTTCAGCCCAGGCCCCTGTGTACCGCGCGTCGAAGATCTTCAAATTCAAATAACCTGACAATCGATTCTTATAGCAGAGGCCCCTTGGCCTTTAGTTTGATACAAGTTCCGCACGAGCCGGAAAGCACTTAATGTGCTTTCCGTGCGAGCAGGACTGTTCGCAGTAGCAAACTAAAGGCCAAGGGGCCCAGTCAACCTATCAGCAGCGATTACTCGGCAGCTAGTTGAATTTGAAGATCTTTGAGGCAAGACGGTATAGGCCGAGTGTGGTTTTGTCTCCGGCCCGTCCGCGCAGATTGGTGAAGAACCCGACCACGCCGTAGCGGGCACGACGATACATGCGCTCGTCGTAGGCCTTCAAATCATTCCACAGCGTCTTTAGGCGCTCGTCGGCGCAATCTTCCTCGGAAAGCTTGGTGAGCACCGAGCAGATCGCCATCATCATGGTGAAATAGCCCATCATGTACGAGCGCAGACGCGACGACTCAACATCGCTGTACAGGTGGTACGACTCCATCATGATGCGCGTCACACGGAACTGCTGGTCCAGACGCTTGACCATCGTGGCCTCGTTGACACTCTGGCCCTCGCGACCGATAAAGTAGCGATAGAGGTCGATGTCGGCGTAGTACATGGTCTTGCAACGCGGCAGCGGCACGTAGGCGTAGATGTTGTCCACATAGAACGTGTGCGGCGGCATGGGAAGGTTGGACTCGCGCAGCACATCCGTGCGATAGCACAGGCTGTGCATGAGTAGGTTCTGGTCCAGGCGGAAATGACCGATCTGATCCCAGGAAAAGATCTTTTTGCGCGGCAGGGCAAATTTGTAGCCAATAGCGGTATGCGTGCCCTCGTAAACCTTCTCGTACACGTAGTTCGAGATAAACAGGTCAACGCGCTGGTCACGCTCTTCAAAGCCACGCAGAATCGACAGCATAGTCGAAAGAGCCGCAGCATCGAGCCAGTCATCCGAGTCGACGACCTTGTAGTAGGTGCCCTGTGCCTCGCGCAGACCCGAAAGGACGGCAATACCGTGGCCGCCGTTCTCCTGGTGCACCGCGCGAATGATACCGGGATAACGTGCCTCCCACTCGTCGGCCTTATCGGCCGTCTCGTCCTTGGAGCCGTCGTCCACTACGATAATCTCGATATCGGTGGCGTAATTGCTCCCCTCCAAGATGGAGGTGATGCAATGGTCCATGTCCTTGGCGGCGTTATACGAGGGAATACCGAATGTTATGACTTTATGCATGGCAGGCGATAATCTCATCCGAAAGATCGAGGGCGGAATTGGTCACAGCGTCCATATCGTAGTAACGATACTCGGCCAGACGACCCACCGGGTGGAAGTTCGTCAGGTTCTGGACGCGCTCAAGATAGCGCTCGTAGAGCTCACGGTTCTCGGGCTCAAGAATGGCGTAGTACGGCGTCTCACCCGAGCCGGGCGTATAGGCTTTGGAGTACTCCTTCATGATGGTGGTCTTGCCGGGCAAAACCTGACCGGTCATGTTCTTGAACTCGGTGATGCGCGTGTAGTCCTCGCTCGTGGTGTAGTTGACGGTGCCCACGGGCTGGAACTGATCCATATCGAGCGTCTCGAACTTCATGTCGAGCGTGCGGTACGGCAGCGCGCCCAGGTCGAGGTTGAACAGCTCGTCGAGCGGACCGGTGTAGACGATCTCGCCGCCATAGACCTTGCCGTCGATCTTGACGGTGGTCTCGTCGATTTCAAAGAGGTCACGGGCGTCCACGTCGCAGAATACGTCGATCAGATCGTGATCGAGCATGTGCTCGAACAGCGCGGTATAGCCGTCCTGCGGCATGCCCTGGAAAGGAGCCTGCGGGAAGTAGCGATCGTCATCGCCCACAAAGACGGGGACGCGGCCGGTGATCGAAGGGTCGATCTGATCGGGCGTCTGGCCCCACTGCTTCATGGTGTAATGCAAAAAGACGTTCTCATAGACATAATCGGCGACCTCGGCAAGATCCGGGTCGTTCTTCTTGCGCAGCTCCATAATGGGCACCTTGACGTCCTTGCCAAAGGTCTCCACGAGCTTTTGGTACAGTTCCTCGCCGCGCTCATCGCCAAAGGCAAGCTTAAGGCTCGCATGGTTAAAGGGCACGGGCATAAGGGTACCGTTGATGTTGGCGAGCACCTTGTGCTGGTAGTCAGTCCACTTGGTAAAGCGCGACAGGAAGTTATGCACGCGCTCGTTAAAGGTATGGTAGATGTGCGGGCCATACTCGTGGACAAGGATTCCCGCCTCGTCAGTGCAGTCGAAGGCATTGCCCGCAATGTGGCTACGGCGCTCCAAAACGGCAACACGATAGCCGATGGTCTCGGCAAGACGGCGGGCGCAAACGGCACCGGCATATCCAGCACCGACGACAATCATGTCGTACGCGCCGGCGTTAAAGCCTTCAGGCAGGCCTGAGGTAATCTGCATCGATACTCCTTGTCAAAAGCCACGGGCTCGTTAGCTGGGCTTTTCTCGAACATTCTTCGAGACATATTTATCAGAGCGATTATAGCGCTAATGCGTCCTATAATGAGCTTGCCACACAAGGAAAGCTCAAGCACTGCGGCGAACATTAACGTAAGGTAAACCCGCTAGCAGCGGGTTTATTCGTGAACAGCCGGGCGCCTGGAGCTTAGCGAAACGCTTGTAAGGAGTAACATGAGCGATTTCCTAAACCGTATGAAGTCTGCCGCCAAGGCCGACCTTAAGACGATCGTCCTGCCCGAGGGCGAGGATCCGCGCACTATCGTCGCGGCCACCAAAATCATCGAGGAGGGCCTGGCAAAGATCGTCATCCTGGGCAACCCCGACGAGATCAACGTTCCCGGCGCTACCGTCATCGACCCGCGCAATGCCGAGAAGCACGAGGAGTACGCGCAGAAGTTTGCCGAGCTCCGCGCCAAGAAGGGCGTTACCATCGAGCAGGCTCGCGCCCAGGTGATGGACGCCACCTACTTTGGCACCATGATGGTCAAGATGGGCGACGCCGACGGCCTGGTCTCCGGCGCCTGCCACTCCACCGCCGACACCCTGCGCCCCGCGCTTCAGATCCTCAAGACCGCCCCGGGCACCAAGCTGGTCTCGGCCTTCTTCGTGATGTGCACCGACACCCCGCAGTTCGGCACCGACGGCACGCTGATCTTCGCCGACTGCGGCCTCAACATCAACCCGTCCTCTGACGAACTCTCCGAGATCGCCATCGCCTCCGCTCACTCCTGGTCCACCTTCATGGGCAACGTTGAGCCGCACGTGGCCATGCTCTCCTACTCCACCATGGGCTCCGCCGGTGGCGAGGTCGCCAAGAAGGTCCAAGAGGCCGTGAAGTTCTGCAAGGAGAAGGCTCCCGAGCTCGCCATCGACGGCGACCTGCAGCTCGATGCCGCTATCGTCCCCACCGTCGCCCAGCTCAAGGCTCCCGGCTCCTCCGTTGCCGGCAAGGCCAACGTGCTCGTGTTCCCCGACCTCGAGGCCGGCAACATCGGCTACAAGCTGGTCCAGCGCTTCGCCGGTGCTGACGCCTACGGCCCCATCCTGCAGGGCATCGCCAAACCGGTCAACGACCTTTCGCGCGGCTGCTCTGCCGACGACATCGTGGGTGTCGTGGCCATCACCGCCGTCCAGGCTCAGATGGCTGAGTAGCGGACATATCCCCGCCGAAGGCAGCGCAGGTTAACCCCTGAAAACGTCCTCGACCAATGAAACGCCCCCGTTCTGCTCCTTCGGAGCTACGAACGGGGGCGTTTCTGGTCTGCGGAGTGTTTTCAGGGGTTAACCTGCGCTGCCTTCTACCGTCACGTGGCATTCAGGGCATCTGGGGTGGACGGCGGCTTGGCTACGAGCTGGGGCTGAGGATCTGAATGGTCGGGTTCCGTTGCTGGAAGTGCAGGCGTTGCCGGCGATGGTCACTTTGGGACTGGAATTTCCGCCTGCTAGCAAAAAGGCCTCCGGAGCCGTTGCTCTGGAGGCCTTTCGTTTACTTGCAAATGCGCGCGTTAGTTGTTCTTGGTCAGACGCTCGACGTCGTGGGCGATCATGTATTCCTCGTCGGTGGGGATGACCATGACCGTGACGGCGGAACCGGCGGCGCTGATGACCTGCGGGCCGTTGCCCACGGCCTCGCGGTTCTTGTTGTTGTCGATGCGCACGCCCAGCCACTCAAAGCAGTCGCAGAAGGCCTTGCGGATCGACCAGTCGTTCTCGCCGATACCGGCGGTAAAGGTGATAGTGTCCACGCCCGCCATGGAAGCGATCATTGAGCCGGCCTGCTGCATGGCCTTGTAGGCAAACATATCGAAGGCGAGCAGGCAGCGCTCGTCGCCCTCGGAGGCGCGTGTACGGATGTCACGGGCATCGTTGGAGATGCCCGAGATGGCAAGCAGACCGGACTGCTTGTTCATCATGTCGTCGACTTCCTGGTAACTGTAGCCGCCCTCGCGCTGAAGATAGCACACGGTGGCCGGGTCGATGGAACCGCAACGGGTACCCATCATCAGGCCGTCAAGCGGCGTGAGGCCCATCGTGGTGTCGCGGCACACGCCGTCCTCAATGGCGGCAAGCGAAGCACCGTTGCCCAGATGGCACGAAAGCAGGCGGTGGCAGCGCGAACCCAGGATCTCCTTGGCCATCATCCACTCATAGCGGTGGCTCGTGCCGTGGGCGCCGTACTTGCGCACGTGGTACTTATCGCACACGTCCTTGGGCAGCGCGTAGGTGTAGGCGACCTCGGGCATGGTCATGTGGAACGAGGTATCGAAGACGGCGACGTTGGGCAGCTCCGGATACTTCTCGCGGCAATACTCGATTGCTGCGGCCTCGCCGTAATTGTGCAGCGGGGCGAGCGGGGCCACCTCGAGAATCTTAGCCATGACCTCGTCGTCGACGACCGCGGAATCATCGAAGTGCCAGCCACCCTGAACGATACGGTGGCCGATGCCATCGATCGTAAAGTCGGTCATCTCGAGCTCCTCGAGCACACGTGCGATAGCCGAACGGTGATCCGGGAAGGGAACCTCCTCGGTTTGCTTGGCGCCACCGTTCTCGGAGTGGCCAAAGATGCCCATGTCCGAACCGATACGTTCGCAGTTGCCCTTGGCGAAAACCTCGCGGGTATCGGTATCCAAAAGCTGGTATTTGAGACTTGAGCTACCGGCGTTGACAACAAGTACGTTCATGAGACTCCTTTGCAGTGCGATACGGTCGGCGCAGACCCCTTAATGCGGCCGCATGTTAATAAGAAGTTATCCTGTCTCTTATACACATCTCCGAGCCCACGAGACGCTACGCTATCTC